>CAYQUY010000160.1:4499-6142 GCA_964420755.1 uncultured Anaerolineaceae bacterium | reverse complement strand
CGAATCCAGCCGACGTCACGATCGCCCTGCCCGCGGGCGGAGTCCCGCGACGAATTGAGATTCATCCCTTGCCTGAGTGATAATTGGCACTATAGACGCCTCTGCCGCTGGACTACCATACGATTGCAACTAGACAGGACTACTCCGAAACTGAATCGCGCGATGGTGACCCGGATTCCATCGCGGGCCGGGGATGAGGATTCTATGAACAGCGCCGAGGCGACAGGTATTCCCGAAGCGCTCGAGCTCCCCCCAGACGGGGTCCTGATTGTTGGCGGCGGGGTGGGCGGCATGCGGGCGGCCATCGACCTGGCTGAAGCAGGCCTGCACGCGATCCTGCTCGAGTCCAATCCATCCCTCGGTGGGCGCGTGGCCCAGTTAGGCTTCATGTTCCCGACGCATGACTGTGTGTTATGCCGGGGCACCTCAGACCATGGTTTCGGCTGTACCCGCCCGGCGATCAGCCCCGCCTTACTCGACTTCAACCGGCATCCCAACATCACCGTCTTCACATCTACGGATCTGATCGCCTGCGACGGACAGGCCGGGGACTTTCGCGTCCGCCTGCGGCGCCAGCCGCTGTACGTCGACCCGCGTCGCTGTATCAACTGCGGCGACTGCGCCGAGCTCTGCCCCGAGATCCGCCCCAGCGGCTTTCAACTCGGCCTGGCCACTCGCAAGGCGGTTGACAAATCCGCCACGCGCTCGGTCCCGGACAGCTACTACCTGCTGCGCAAGACCCCCATCTGCGACGAGTGCCACAAGTGCGTGGACGTCTGCCCGACTCACGCCATCGACCTGCAGGCCCAGGCATGTGAGATCGAGCGGCGCGTCGGGGCCATCATCCTGGCCGTCGGCTTCGAGCCGTACGACGCGGCTCTCTCGCCCGAGCTCGGCTACGGCCGCATCCCCAACGTCATCACTTCGATGCAATATGAGCGCCTGGCCTCGCGCTCCGGGCCGACCGAGGGCAATGTGCGCCGACCGTCCGACGGGCGCGTGCCCCGGCGCATCGCCTGGCTGCAGTGCGTCGGTTCACGTGACCAGCGCAACCCATACTGCTCGACAATCTGCTGCATGTACGCCACCAAAGAGGCGATGCTGGCCAAGCAGCGCACCCCGGAGGTGGAATGCCAGATCTTCACCATGGACGAGCGCGCCTTCAACAAGGAGTACAACCACTACTACCAGCAGGCACGCGATGCCTTCGGGATCCGGTACACTCGCTGCCGGATCTCGGGCGTGGATGAGGATCCGCACACCGGCGAGGTCATCCTGCGTTATCCGTCAGGTCGCGAGCACGAGGAGGCTGCCCCGGGGCAAGGACCGGTGCAGGAGCAGCGCTTCGACATGGTCGTGCTGGCGGTCGGGATCCGGCCGCCGGCCAAGGGCCTGGAGATCGCCCGCACGCTCGGGATCGAGCTCAATGAGTACGGGTTCTGCAGGACCGATAAGTTCACCCCTCTGGCTTCGTCGCGACCGGGCGTCTTCGTCTGCGGCGCCTTCACCTCCCCCAAGGAGATCGCCGAGACGATGATCGACGCCTCCGGGGCAGCGGCCGAAGTCATGCGCCTGCTGCGCACCAGGCTCGGGGGACGCACGTTCACGCGGGGCGCTCCCTACCTGAGCCAGCTTCCGGGCCC
>CAYQUY010000160.1:0-4399 GCA_964420755.1 uncultured Anaerolineaceae bacterium | reverse complement strand
ACCCACGAACCTCTCTTCCAGCGTCTGGCCGCCGAAGCCGGCCTGAATCCGTACCTGCTGGAGATGGTCAACTTGCGCGAACACTGTGCCTGGGTCCACTCATCGGACCCAGCCGGAGCGACTCGCAAGGCCTGTGAGATGATCGGACTGGCGGTGGGCCGCCTGCGCCAGTCCGAGCCGATTCGCAAGACCGAGCGACCTCCGCAGCGCGCTGCCCTGGTCGTTGGCGGCGGCGTGTCAGGCATGACAGCCGCCCTGACAATTGGCGACGCCGGATATGAGGTCCACCTGATCGAGAAAAGCCAGGAGCTCGGCGGTAATCTGCATCACGTCTACTACGTGGCCGAAGGGGACAACCCACAGCGGCTCGGACGCGACCTGATCAACCGCGTCGTGGGACATGAGCACATCCATCTGCACTTGAACAGCGAGCTGGTTCAACATCACGGTAGCGTCGGTGACTTCCGCTCGCGGATCCGCACCAGCCTTGCGGACGGGCGCGTTCGGGAGGAGGAGCTCTCCCACGGCGTAACGATCCTGGCCACCGGCGGCCGGGAGTCGCGGCCGGACCGCTACCTGCTCGGCCAGGACCCGCGAGTCATCCCCCAATCCGAACTCGAAGAGGTGCTGGCCCATCAGCCCGATCGGGCCTCTCACCTGCGCTCGGTGGTCATGATCCAATGCGTCCAGCCCCAAGAGACGATCGAGTATTGCTCACGCATTTGTTGCACCAACACTATCAAGAACGCCCTGCGGCTGAAGATGCTCAACCCGAGCTGTCAGGTGGTCGTCCTGTACAAGAACGTTATCACCTACGGCTTCCGCGAACGCTACTACCTCGAGGCACGGCGCCTGGGTGTGGTGTTCGTCCGCTACACCGAAAGCGATCCGCCGCTGGTGCGGCTGGAGCCGCGCGGCGCGCGGCAAGTCCTCGTCGTCGAAGCCCACGAACATGTCTTCGGTCGGACCCTGCGATTCGAGCCCGACCTGCTGGCTCTGAGCACATCGATCGAGCCCTCGCCCGGAACGGCTGAACTGGCCAAGCTGCTCGGCCTGCCCCTCTCGGCCGAGGGCTTCTTCATGGAAGCCCATCTGAAGATGCGTCCGATGGACTTCACCGACGATGGCATCTTCCTGGCCGGCATGGCTCACTACCCTAAGTTCATCGAGGAATCGATCACCCACGCCCAGGCGGCCGCCGCCCGGGCGCTGACCATCCTCAGCCGCCCGGCCATCCAGATCGGGGGGGTCGTGGCTGTCGTCGATCCGGACCGCTGCACCGGCTGCCTGACCTGCGCCCGCACCTGCCCGTTCGGCATCCCTACCATCAGCAGCGAGTTCACTGGCATCGGCGGCCTGGGCGGGGCAGCCTGGATCGACCCGGCCCGCTGCCAGGGGTGCGGCACGTGCACGGCCGAGTGCCCCGCCCGTGCTATCCAGCTGCTTCACTACCGGGACGAACAGGTGCGCCTCGGGCTCGGGCAGTGGATGGCCCCGGCCCTGGCCGCGGCCATAGACTAGGAAACGACCGTGCAGGGCGTGACAGCGATGGTGGCGGTACCCGAGGGTGCCCACTGCGACAACTGCCAGGCCTGCCTGCGCCTGAGCACTTGCCACGCCCTGTTGTGGGCAGCCAGCGATCGACTGATCCTGATCGACCTGTGGGCGCGCAACGGCTGCGGGACCTCTGTGACCGCCTGCCCCATTCAGGCCACCAGCCCGGTGGCGAGGGCCAGATGACGACAACCCCAGACGGCTTCACCCCGGAGATCACCGCTTTCACGTGCAGCTACTGCGGCTATATGGCCGCCGACACGGCCGGCGCGCTCCGCCTGGAGTATCCAGCCAACGTCAAACTGGTCCGGCTCCCCTGTACCGGGAAGACCGACATCCAGTACTTGCTCGACGCCTTCGAGGGAGGGGCCGACGCAGTCTACGTGGTCGCATGCAGCCTGGGGAACTGCCATCACGTCAGCGGCAACGAACGCGGCCGCGCCCGCGTCGAACGGGCCAAGAGCCTGCTGGCCGATATCGGACTGGAACCGGAACGGCTGGACATCTTCTTCGTCTCGGGCGGCATGGGGGCGACATTCGCCGAGGTCGCCAAGCAGATGACCGAGCGGGCCTGCTCCCTAGGTCCCAGCCCCCTCCGGCGGGCCGGGCGCGGGAACCCGGCCAACCCAACCTGCCAACCTGGATGAACTTTCTCCAGTCTGGCTGTGACATCCGGCACTGGAGCAGCGCTCGGTGCCGTCCGTAAGATGAGACAGGCGGTGAGGCGGACCAGGCGGGCAATCCGGCCCGTCGGTGCGACTCCCGTCGAAGGATGAACGCCTGGTGGCCCTCGGCAGCCCGCGGTTCACCAAATGCAGCTCGTCACCGCTTCCGGTCGGCGCGGTGCTGGTTGTCGGCGGGGGAATCGCCGGCATGCAGGCCAGCCTCGACCTGGCCGATCAGGGCTTCCGCGTCCACCTGGTCGAGAGCCAGTCGGCCATCGGCGGTCACATGGCCCAGTTGGACAAGACCTTCCCGACCAACGACTGCGCCATGTGTACGATCAGCCCCAAGCTGGTCGAGACCGGTCGCCATCTGAACATCGACCTGCACCTCGACACCGAGGTTGTCGGCGTCGACGGGCAGGCGGGCGACTTCACCGTCAGGCTGCGCCGGAAGCCGCGCTACATCGATCTGACCAAGTGCGTCGGCTGCGGCGACTGCGCCGACGTCTGCCCGGTGATCATCCCCGATCCGTTCAACGAAGGCCTATCTCAGCGGCACGCCGCCTACAAGCTCTACCCGCAGGCCGTCCCCAACGCCTACGCGATCGAGAAGCTGGGCATCTCCCCCTGCCGGGATGCCTGTCCGGCCGGCCAGCGGGCCCAGGGCTACATTGCCCTGATCCGGGAGGGACGTTACGAGGAGGCGCTGCGGGTCATCAAGGAAGACAACCCATTCCCGGGCATCTGCGGTCGTATCTGCAACCACCGCTGCGAAGACGCCTGCAACCGCGGCCTGGTCGACGAGCCGGTCAACATCCATTCCCTGAAGCGCTTCGTGACCGACAAGATCTACGCCCAGCCGCGTCAGCCTGTCCCGCCAGCCGAGCGCCGCTACCCGCAGCGGGTGGCGGTTATCGGCGCCGGGCCGTGCGGGCTGACAGCGGCCATGGACCTGGTCAAGCTGGGGTACGGCGCCACCGTCTTCGAGGCGCTGCCTTTGGCGGGCGGCATGTTGCGGGTGGGCGTGCCGGAGTTCCGCCTGCCCTCGGCTATCGTCGAGCGCGAGGTCCAGGACATCGTCGACCTGGGCGTCGAACTGCGGCTGAACACGCGCGTCGATGATCTCAACCTGATCTTCGAGGAAGGATTCGATGCGGTCCTGATCGCCGTCGGCGCGCACGAAGGGGTCCGGCTGCCGATCCCCGGGGCCGATCTCGACGGCGTCCTGATCAACACGCACTTTCTGCGCGACGTGCGTCTCGGCAACCCGCCGCAACTAGGGAAACGCGTTCTGGTCCTGGGCGGCGGGAATGTCGCCATCGACGTTGCCCGCAGCGCCCGCAGGCTTGGGTCTGAGGTGCACATGGCTTGCCTCGAGCCGCGGGACAACATGCTCTGCCACCCGTGGGAAGCCGATGCGGCCGAGGCCGAGGGGATCGTCATCCACGCCAGCCGCACGTTCCTGCGGGTCGTCGGTGACGGCGACGGGCGCGCCACTGGCGTCGAGTGCGCGCGGGTGCGCTCATTCTCCTTCGACCATGAGAAGCGGCTGACCGTCGAGGCCGAGCCGGATTCTGAGCACATCCTGAGCGCCGACACGGTGATCTTCTCCGTCGGGCAGCGCGCCGGCCTGGCCTTCATCCCGGAGGACGCCGGCGTCGGCATCACTCGCCAGCGCACGATTGCCATCAACCCCAACACCTTCGCCGCCACCAAGCCGGGGGTCTTTGCCGCTGGCGACAGCGTTTCAGGGACGGCCTTTGTCATCGAAGCGGTCGCTTCGGGTCACAAGGCCGCCGACAGCATTCACCGCTACCTGCAAGGGGAAGCGCTGGAGCCGAAGGTGAAACCCGAGCTTCCCGTGGTGACCTTCACGCCCAGCGAGGCTCGCCGCCAGCTCGAATCGAGCCAGGCGCGGCGCGGGGGCCGTGTGCCCGTGCCGGAACTCCCCGTCGAGGCGCGGCTTGCCGGATTCGCTGAGGTTGAACAGGGATACACGGACGAGCTCGCCCAGGCTGAGGCGGCCCGCTGTCTGGCCTGCGCCATCTGCTCCGAGTGCCTGTCCTGCCAATACGCCTGCCAGGCCAAGGCCATTGACCACGACATGGTCACCGAGGAGGAGCAACTGCAAGTCGGCGCGATCATCCTGGCGCCCGGCTACCAAGTCTTCCAGGCCGAAA
>CAYQUY010000159.1:0-6237 GCA_964420755.1 uncultured Anaerolineaceae bacterium | reverse complement strand
ATGGGGTACTCGTCAGACTCATTATAAGGCCTGGGCCCCTGCTGTCAAGGGCGCGGACCCAACCGAGGAATCGCCCTACCACACCCCCAGCAACAGCCGATAGCGCACCTGCCCGGCGTACTCCCGATATCCCGCCAGCTCGGCTTGCAGCGTCCGGTCCTCCAGAGCCGTGCGCAGGACCATCAGAAGCGCAGACAGGCCGCCCGGCACCAGAGCCCACCATGAACCCAACAGGATCGGCCCCGCCAGATAGCTCAGGATCCCACCCACATAGGCCGGGTGCCGCACCCAACGGTAGGGCCCTGCCGTGGCCACCGAGTGGTCCCGTTCCTCTTGGATGCGTACGATCGACGAGAAGAAGCGGTTGGCAGCCGTGGCCCACAACGTGAGGGCATACCCCAGCGCCGTCACCACCCCGGCCGCAACCTGCCCGGCGAGGGCAATCCCCACAGACCAACCGTGGCGCTCGTCGAGCCCGGCCACGACGTAAAGGGCGAGCAGTGCCAGGCCGATGATGCTCATAATCCACTTGTCCCAGGTCTTGGCACCCTTGCGGGGGGCCAAGCGCTCGGCCAGCAGCTCGGGATTAGGGATCCAGACAGCCGCAGTGCCCAGCACCCAGGCCGTCGTGAGGGCCTGGTAGGCCCACGCTGCTCCCCAGTCAATCCGACCGGCAGCGATGAGCAGCAGGGCCGTGCCCCCTACCAGACGCGTCGCCCTGTCCAGGATCCAGCGTACAACCACAGGACGCGCCTGCACGGCCCCTCCCCTTCCTGAGTTCATCTCTGGCAAGCCGCGTCGCCCTCCCCGCTGGGTTTCCCGCCGCCTAGGGACGCTAGGCCCACCTGCCTCGGCCATCCGGCAGCACCCCGCAGGGATCGCTCAACCTGCCTCGCTTCCTCCCGCTCGGTGTCGGGGGCCTCGTCGAAGCGAAGCGTCAGGGGCTGCAGGACATGGTTACCGTTGCCTCGCCGGAGACGGCGTTGGGGCTGCTGGTCGTCACCCGGAACCAATAGGTGCCCGCCGCGCCTACCCGATAGTAGTCGCTGAAGCTCTGGGATCCGAACTCCAGGAACTCGACCGTCTCGGCAGGTGCCGTATGCCCGTCGCTCAGAATGCGCCGAAAGGTCGCCGTCGTCGGACCGGTCACCTCGATCGTGAACCGGACGCCGAAGGTGTAGGGGAAGGCGTTGCAGGCGATGGTGGCTGTCTCGGGGGTCATCGAGACCGTGACGGCGCTGACGTAGGGGCTCGGCGGAGGAAGCACCGGGACGGCAGAGGTGTCGCCGCTTGTGGTGGCGTCGTCAACAGATACCCAGCATCTCATCCCCGGGTGGCGAGGCAGGTCGATCGCCCACCAGCCACCGATCTCGTCCCGGCCAAGGATGGGTACGACCGCGCCACCCAGAATCGTTCCGCCAGGCGCATATTCCATCCCCGGGCCAAAGCGGCAAGTGATGTCTCCGGACCGAGGCGTCAGCGCAGCCGGACCGGCGGTCGGCACAGGGGTCGCTGTCGCCGGTGAGCTGACCGTCACGATCGGCAGGGCCTCGCAGGGACCGTTCATGTTGAGGGTCCATTCCTCCACCCAGCCGACGACAGCCAGCCCCGTGTTCCCCTGACCCAGGTCGACCTGCGCCCAGTCGGTCGCTCGCTCGATCACCGCCGCGTAGTCCCCCAATTCCATCGTGGCAACGACCGATGAGGCAAGATTAGGCTCCTCGTACACTTGTGTTGTATCCATCGGCATGTCGAAGCAGATGCCGGGCGGCGGCCCAACGACGACCGGGACCGAGGCACAGTCCCCCTCAAGCCGAAGGCCACTCGTTCCTTCCTGGACCCAGCGCAGTCGGAAGACGCCGATATTCGCCGCTTGCGCCACGCCCGGGTCGAAGCCGAACCAGCCGTCGGCGGTCTGGCCCCCGGCCGGGTAGCTCTCCCCGGCCATCATCGTGCCAAACACGTCCGCCGCGACGCTTGGCCGCTGGTACACCGTCAGATCGCTGTCGGCGATGATCATGCAGGGGCCTTCCGTTGGCGTCACGGTCGGCGATGGAGGCGGCACCGCTGTGGGCGAGGGCGTTCCCGGTGCCTGAGGCAGGTTGCAGCCAGAAACGCCGAGCCCCAGGATCAGAATGCAGGGGAAAGCGATCCAGCGAGATGATCTCATGAGTCCTCCTTGAACCGACACCAGGGGCCAGAGGGACGGCGCTACATCTCCTGCCGGCCCTCGAGAGCCCGCAGCAGGGTTGTGACGTCGGCGTATTCGAGATCGCCCCCCGAAGGCAGGCCTCGGGCCAGCCGCGTGACACGCACACCGCTTCCCTCCAGCTGGCCCTTGATGTACATGGCCGTTGCCTCTCCTTCCAGCGTGGCATTGGTCGCCAGGATCACCTCGCCAATCCCCTCTGGCTCGATCCGCCGCAGGAGCTCGGCGATTCTCAGGTCGTCCGGGCCAATGCCTTCAACCGGGGAGATCGCCCCGTGGAGCACATGGTACCGGCCTCGGAATTGACCGGTCCTCTCAATGGCCGGCACGTCGAGCATGTCTTCCACCACGCATACGACGCTGCCATCTCGAGTCTCATCCCTGCAGATGGCACAGGGATCGGCTCCGGTTTCGGTTATGTGGAAGCAGACCGAGCAGAACCGCGTCTCCGCCCGCAGGCCGGTCAGGGCTGCCGCCAGCTCCTGCGCTTCGACTTCCGGGGCACGCAGCAAGAAGAAGGTGAGACGGGCTGCCGTCTTCGGCCCGATGCCCGGCAGCCGGGCGAAGGCTTCGATCAACCGCTGCACGGGGCGCGGCAGACCCGAGTTCATGGCCCCAAACCCCTCCCGCCGAGCTCGGTCGCCAGAGGGCCAAGCCTCTGGTCCACCATCTCCCGGGACACGCGCAGTGCCTGGTTTACAGCTAGCACGATCGGATCCTCGAGCATCTGGACATCGGGGTCAACCGGCAGCTTCCGATCGATTTCTACCCCTTTGCATTCCCGGGTGCCGCTCATGCGCACCCGTACCGCGCCACCTTCCGTGCTGGCTTCCACCGTCTCTTCCGCCAACGCGGCCTGGACGGCCTCCAGGCGCTGGCGCAGCTCCCGGACACGGCCCGTTACTCCCCTCCCCCAAGACTCACCCCGGCTCCCTTGGCCATCACCAGCCTCCGCGGCTACCCAGACGCTTGCGCGCTGCGGTCGGCCACCTCGGGTGGCAGGCGCTTAGGGTTTGTCCTCTGGCGGAACTGGCTTGACATCGACAACTTGCGCCCCCAGATCCCGCAGAGCGGTCGCAACCATCCCGTCGTCCCGAGCCGCTTGCGCTCCCGCCTCACCCCCTGCTTGGCCGCCGCCACTGGTCAGCGCGGAACGTACCTGCACCGGTGTACCCAGGACTTCTTGAAGGGCTTCTCGCGCCAAGCCCAGACTATGACCTTTCTCCATCTTTTCCCGCAGCAGGTCACTGGCGAAGCCTAGGACCAACACTCCACCTTCAAGACCCATGGGGCGGCAGGAGTTGAGCAGGGCCTGGGTCCGGGGGTCGCGTCGCCGGGCAGCCACCAGGATCTCGCGCCAATGATCCAGGATCGTCTGGAACGTCAGGTTCCCAGGGTTGGCCTCCGATTGCAGGGAGGCAGCCCGGGCTGGCTGGACCTCCTGGGCTGTCTGCGAGGCAGGGCCGGGATCCGCAGCGCTGGAGCGGCTGCCGCCCGCCAAGGGGACAGGGCCCGGCTCACTTCCGGCGGCGCCGGGCCGTCCTGGCGAAGCGCCCGTAAGCGAACCCGGCTGCTTTTCGACAACGTCTCCCATGGGCTGCGCCACTTCGATGAAGGCCATCTCCAGAGGCAGGCTCGGCTGCCATCCGGCCCGGGAGTCCAGCCCCGCCTGATTGAAGGCCCGGATCGCGGCCAGCAACTCCGACACCTCGAAACGCTGCGCCTGACGCCCCATCTCGGCTCGATCCTCTGGCGTCGCCTCCAACAGGCGCTCGCCGCCCATGCGGGCCAGGAGAAGCCCGCGCAAGTAGTCAACGATCTGTCGGGCGAACTGGCGAGGGTCCGCCCCGGCGTCAAGTGCCCGATTGATGAGCGTCAGGCCCCCAGCCACATCCTTGGCGAGGAGCGCGTCGATGACCTGACGTACCGCCTCCGCCGTGGCGGTGCCAAGCACGACCTGCGTCTGCAGGAGGGCGATCTCCTCCCCGGCAGAGCCCAATTGGTCGAGGAGTGAGATCGCGTCGCGCATGCTCCCGGTCGCCTGTCGGGCAACTAGCTCCAAGACCCCGGGTTCGGCCCGCAGACCCTCTTGGCTCAGCTTGGAGGCGAGGTAGTCCACAAGGACAGCTACCGGCAGTCGCCTGAACTCGTGGCGCTGGCAGCGCGAGAGAACCGTCGCCGGAATCTTGTGGATCTCCGTCGTGGCCAGGACGAAGATGGCGTGGGAAGGCGGTTCCTCCAGCGTCTTGAGCAGGGCGTTGAAGGCCGCCGTCGAAAGCATGTGGACCTCGTCCACGATGTAGACCTTGTACCGGCCTTCGTTGGGCGCGAAGTTGATCTTGTCCCGCAGATCGCGCACGTCGTCCACGCTGGTGTTGGAGGCGGCATCGATCTCGATCAGATCGAGGAAGCGCCCTTCGGTCACCGCCTGGCAGCGCGCACACCGGTTGCAGGGGCGGTCTGCAGGCGAGTCGGCCAAGCAGTTGACTGCCTTCGCCAGGATCCTGGCAGTCGTTGTCTTGCCAGTTCCCCGCGGCCCGGCGAAAAGATATGCATGAGCGATTCGCTCGGCGCGAACCGCGTTCCGCAGCGTCAGGACAATGTGATCCTGCCCGACCACTTCGTCCCAGGTCTGAGGTCGCCACTTACGGTAGAGGGCTTGAGACATGAGGGAGGTGTGCTCCAGAAGGCGAGTCTATCAGACGCACAGGGGGCGCGCAAGATGGCTTCGCTCAAACCTCCAGAAACCGGCCTTCCGGTGATATAATGCGACCGTCCATCCATGGCACCAGGTGCCGGAGGTCAAGATGCCCATTCGTCTAGGTCCGCTGGAGCTTGTGATCGTCCTGGCCATCGTGCTCATTCTCTTTGGAGGACGACTGGGACGGATCGGCGGCGACCTCGGCCGCAGCATCCGGGAGTTCCGCAAGGGGCTGAAGGGCGATGATGAGGAGGAGAAGCCCAAAGACCAGCCGCCCCCGGACTCCGGCGTGCAATCCTGATTCACCCCATGGCGCCTATGAACCGGCCCTCGGGCCGGTTCGTCTTTCCCTCACAGCGTTTGACATCCCCCACAACCCAGAATTCGGATAGGTCCGGGCCGGCCGGAGGCTCGATGCAGGTTCCGCCGCATTCGGCGGAAGCGTCGCACCGTTCGCGCCTCCCTTGTCACTTACAGTGGCAGGTTGCGATCCGGAGGCGCCAGGCCAACAGCGATCCCGGCACCTTGGCACATCACGGCGCGGTTAGGGAGCCCCTAGGACTTGCGGAGGATTGCAGCCCATCACGAATGAGAAAGGCTGCTAGCAGGCAGCCTTCCCTCGCAGAACGCACGGTAAGCTCAGGGACAACCTGGGCTAGGGAATCTCAAAGACCGACTGGCTGGTGCCGCTGGCATCCCGCAAGGTGATCGTCTTCCCGGAGAGCCAGATGGCCTGGTCCATCCCCCAGTACAGGTCTATTGACGTATCCCGCCCGGCCATGGTGTGAACGCTTGCGGCGCCGCTGTGATGCAGCACGAAGCCCGGGAACGTATAGCGGTGACCCTGGCCGTCATCCAACGACCACCCGGCCATGCTGGCCTCGCCTCCGCTGTTGAGGAGCAGCACGGTTTCCGTCTCGAGCACCCCGGCGCCGCTGACGCCTCGGATCTCGACCCGAGGGGCCATGGAGTCTGGATTCTGCGTGACCGTCGGCACAGGGGTTGAGCCCGGCGCCGGCGTCGAGGCCGTCCCCGCCGAGAGGGTGGGGACGATCAGCACCTGGCCGACATCCAGAGTGTCAGGGTCAGTCAGCCCATTGGCGGCCATCAGATCATAAGAATCGACCCCTACCCGGATAGCAATGGCCAGAAGGGTATCGCCCGGCTGAACGGTGTAGGTGATCGGCGTGGGCGAAGGCGGCACGGTGGCCGTTGCCGTTGGGATGGCGCTGGCCACCTGGGCCGCGATGCTGAGCGTCGAGGTTGGCGTGGCCACCGATCTCGATACGCCTGGTCGGTCCCAGATGAAGAGCACCAGGGTCACCGT
>CAYQUY010000158.1:0-6242 GCA_964420755.1 uncultured Anaerolineaceae bacterium | reverse complement strand
CGCCGGAGCCGATCTCGTGGTTGTAGCCTCGAGCACGTCGGCCGTCGTGGAGACGGTGGCCGAGGCAGCACTTGAAGTCGGCCTCGACTACATGGACCCGCACTACTCGCGAAGCAAGCTGGCCGTGCTGCGTGAGATGGCACCGCGGATCGAGGCTGCCGGCCGCTGCTTCATCACGGACGCCGGTTTCCACCCTGGACTTCCGGCCGCGCTGGTTCGTTTCGCCGCGACTCGGTTTGACCGCTTGCGCACAGCGCGGGTTGGGAGCGTGATCCAGATCGACTGGAATGCCCTCACCTTCTCGCAGGCGACCATCGAGGAGCTCGTCGCCGAGTTCCGCGACTATCAGAGCCTACACTACAGAGACGGGCGCTGGCGCTCGATGGGCTGGCTGGAGAGCTTCCGCCCGGTGTGGATGACCTTCGGCCACGGGTTCGGCCGGCGCTACACGATGCCGATGTTCCTTGAGGAGATGCGTCCGCTGCCGGAGCGTGTTCCCGGGTTGGAGGAGACCGGGTTCTTCGTTGGCGGGTTCAACTGGTTCGTGGACTGGGTGCTTCTGCTCGCTGGGATGGGACTGTTGTGGCTGTGGCCGCACGGCGGGAGGAGGCCTTTCGGGCGAGCGATGGAGTGGGGGCTGCGGCGGTTCCCCAAGCCGCCCTACGGTACCCTTCTGCAACTCGAGGCCCGCGGGAGCAAGGCGGGCGCCGAATCCAGCCTCGTGGTGAGCGTCTATCATGACGACGGCTACGTGCTCACAGCGGCTCCGATGGCCGCCTGCCTGCTGCAGGTTCTGGATGGCTCCGTGCGCAGGGCAGGGCTGCACTTCCAAGCACTGCTGGCCGAGCCCGTCCGCCTGCTGAGGGATCTGGAACGAATGGGTGTGGAGGTGAGGGAGGAGCTAGGCCCGTAGGAGTGGTGAGGCGTCGGCCTGGTTCGGGAAACGACCCCGCCTCTGCTGGGCACAGGGCTTTATCCTGACCCGCACAGAGGCGGTTCACGTCCGCGGGCAAGGGCCTCCTCCATCACGCTGCCCGGGTGGACACAACGAGACTGCTGGAGCGTCAGGGCCGCCTCAACTGACGGGTGCGCCAGGCGATCCTGTCCAGCCCGTAGACCAGCAGCACAAGCACGGCGAACTGGAAGACGGTCACTGCATCGTAGAACGCCGTGTGGGGCCGATCGCCAGAGCGCGTCGAGACGATGATGAACGGCAGCACGATGACGATCAGGTACCCCAGGAGACGACGGTACTTGCGGATCTTCGATTCGGCGTCGGTATAGATCTCGGCCGCCTCGCCAGGCCCGACCAGCTTGCGGAAGTACTGCCAGCCGGCCATCTCGCCCAGGTACTCCCAGCCGGCGTCGCGGAAGACCTGCAGGTAGACCTCGAACTCGTCGCGCGACATGCGCGCGACGTAGTCCAGCCGGTAGGCGACATCGGGCGGTGTGCCCCGGACGAAAGTGTATACGGAAGGGAACAGCGGCTGCGTGAGGTGGAGGCCCTCTCGCGCCATCTTGCCCAGCCAGGCTTCCTCCTTGTCATCCTGCCATGCCGGGAACACCTTGAACTTGCGGACTGTCATGCTTTCCATTGCTGCATCTCCGAGCCAATGCTCATCCCTGGCGGGCCGACCAGGCGGCGCCCACCCGGGCCATGATCTCCGTTCGGCGAACCTGCTCCGCGAGGATCGCCTTGCCCTTGGTGGTCAGGGGGTAGGTCTTGCGGCACTCCTCCTCTTTCAACTTCTCGATCAGGCCTTCCTTCTCCAGCGTGGAGAAGGCTCCATAGAGCGTCCCCGGCCCGATCTCGACGGTCCCCTGGCTAATCTCGGCCACCTTCTGCATCACGGCGTAGCCGTGGCGAGGTTCCGCCAGTGCCAGGGGCCTTCTCTTTCCTAGGAGCTGTGTTCTTCGTCTATGCCGCCTACACACTCCTGGCTTTCGTCCGCACGCGTAACACGGGCTTCATTGTCGTGGCCCTGTTTCAAGTCCTGGCGGGGCTCGTGATGGCCCTGAGATTGCCCTCGGCCATGGGCGGCCGGCCCCTGGGCCTGCCGATGTTCTTGGTGGCCTGCATGATCCTCTTCCTCGTCTGGACGGTGATCCTGGCGGCCACGAAGCGGATCAAGTGGGGTGGGTGCGAGGTGCTCGAGCTGGCAGCCGCCTCGGTGGAGCAGGCCCAAAATGGCTACACCGGGCGCCCGCTGCCGGTGGGGAAGACCGACTTCACGCAACAGGACATCCTGGGGTTCGCCGCCTTCGCCCGCCGGCACCTGATCGCCGCCACCTATGTGGGCCGCGATCGGGTTGCCTTTGTGCCTGTCCGAGAGGGAAAGGAGCCTGCGTTCATCCTGGGGCTCAAGAGTGACTACACATCCGAGACCTGGGTGTGTTTCGACTTCGCTGGCAACGTTTCGGCCAACGTGTCGCAGCGCGACTATCTCGACTACCAGGAAGCGCTATGCTTCGACAAGCTGTGCCAATCGCTCGGCGACCTGTTCGTTGAGTTTGTCGGGATGTTCCAGCGTGGTGAGGGCGTGCGGATCATCGCGCGCCTGGATGCCGTCGGCCTCTCGCTGTTCGCGCAGGTGTTGCCATGGACTTCCAGACGGCCGCTGCCCTAGGCTCGTGCCTGTCCAAGGACTACGCGCAGGATTTCTTCGAGCTGCTGGTCAATTACCAGGACCTTTCGGCCTCCGAAGCGGCCTCGCGCCTAGGTTTTCACATCCGCGCCGCTCGGGACTTCCTCGAAGCGCTGGCCTCGCTGGGGATCGTCGAGCGGCGGGAAGTGTTTGAGAAGAAGCGCCCCTATTATCGTTACACGCTGAAGACCCGCCGCATCGTGCTGGATCTTGACCTGAGCCAGGTTCGCCGGGCCCGCACTCCCGACGATCTGGCGCGGCGGATCCGAGAGAAGGCCAACAGCGGCGCCCGGTTCACCTTGGCGCGCAGCGGCGACCGCATCGGCCAGGTGACCTACTGGACTGGGGAAGGGCGCGAGCGCAGCGAGCACAAGATCAGCCTGACCGATCCGCAAGGACTGCTCCTCTATCACCTGCCGTTCCCCAATGCCGAACCGCTCGCCATCGGGGACATCTTGCGCAAGGCAGGTGTTGATGAGAAGCTTGCGCCGGAGGTCCTGGATATTGCCGAAGTGCTGATCCGCCACGGCGCGATCGAGGTTGTGCCAGCCTGAGGCGCAGGCCGACCAACTCAGGCTGGCCTGCGCCCGACAGAAGGAGCTCAATGGTCAACTGGTTTGGGATTCTGCTGGGGGCCGCCCTCCTGTCCGCCATCTGGGTCATTGTCACGATGATCCGGTTCCAGGAGTTCCTGCGCGGGCGCGGCCGGAAGGTCAACCCTCTTCTACTGCACATCATGATCTTTGACTACGTGAGACAGTATCGTCGCATCACCGTGCAGGAGTACGGTCGGCCAGGGATCCTTTACTACCAGTTCGTCGCTGCCAACACGCTCACCTTGGCCTTCGCGGTCGCCGCGGTCCTGACGCTGCACTGGGCATAGCCGAAGGGGCAATCCCCGGCGAGGCTGCCCGAAGCGTGCGCGTGTTACTATTCGACCCGGGCGTGGATCGTCACCCGGATGGACGAGATGCCCCAAGTCTGCGGGGTAAGTCTCAGCTGGTAGATCCCGTCCTGGGCGGCCGTCAACGGGATCACCCTGCGATAGAAGCAGTTTTTCGAGGTCATGCAGCCTCGGGCGGGGCACGCGGGCCAGCTTGTCTTCAAGAGGGCGGATGAAGGTCCTACGGTGATGATGGTAGCCTGCCAGGCTTCGGCCAGCCCAGCGGCGCGGTTCCGCCTGGCGCCCCCGGGGTAACAGGGCGGGATCAGGCGAAGGTACTTGACACGCCAAGTCAGGCTCATGCGGTTCGCAACGCCCCCCGTTCGCTCTCAGGAGCGTTGTCATATGAGGAAGCGGTATATCGCTGGTAGCATTCCAGGCTGGGGAAAGCGGCCGCTTGACGTCACGCGAACGTCGAACGTATGATTGAGATAGTCAAGCCGCTGCTTGATGGGGGAACAAATGGCACGCCCCGGTCGCCAGTCCCTGTTCTCGTGCTTTCTCGCTCTCGCTGTCCTGCTCTCCGGGTGCGGTGAGGTGAGCTTCACCCCCCATGTGACTCCTCTGGTTGTCGGCACCGCTCAGCCCCAGGTCACCTGGGGAACCGTTGCGGCGACGCCGGGAGCCCCGGTCGTCACACCGGTGGCAGACGACTTCGATTCGAGCGACGCGCTCGAACTCTGTGGAGAAGACCTTAGGTGGGGAGATGTAATCACCGGGATGTGCTTGGCACCGGGTGGAGCCGAGTACTATGTGTGGACCAGCCCTGACGACGTTGCGATTGTGGATGCGGACTTGACGGATCCGCGCTTGCTCGGGTTCCTCCAATCGGCCATTGCCCTCCAAGCTGCGGGAGACCGGTTCTGGAGGGGTGTGGGCACAAACTGGTGGAGGGTAGGGTTATTCGGGGTGACTTTCGTTGGGCTCCCAGTCGCGTGCATCGGGGGCGGTCCAGTTGGGTGCCTCATCGATGGGGCAGCCGTGCTCGTGTCCGGAGGCCTTGTCTACGACTTGGGCGCTTCACTAGTAGACGACATCGATGCCTATACGAGCAGTTATCGTGTCGCACACTACTACTTCTGCCTGCTTCAGGGAGGCAGCGATGCGCCATGCCGGGAATCCTCTGGCATGACCCAGGAGGATCTGAGCCTTGACCAGCAGTAGAACTGAACCGTCTGTTGGTGAGAAGAAGGCTGAGAGCGCTCTGCGAGCTGTCTTGCTCGGGGCGGGCCTATGGCTCGCGCCATTCAGCCTCGTTCAGAACGGAGCGTGGGCCGGGGTTGTTGTCGTTCTCGGGCTGGCTCTCGTCTTGGTTATCGCCTCGGTATCGCGGTTTCCTTCGGCAGCAGCCCTCTGGATGGCGCGGAGAAGTAGCGAGCGGCATCTTGCGTTCTGGAGCGTGTGGTTTTCGTGCGGCGGCCTACTTACCTCGGTGCTTGTGGCCGCGCTTCCAGCTGTGGGGATTGCCGCAGGGATTCCCGTGCCGTGGGCCTTCTGGACTGTGATTGGCGGCGGAGCAGTGAGCGCCCTGATCAACCTCGTGGTTCTTGTTCGCAACATCGCTGCGAAGCCGGGTCCTTGACCCGCCGCCTCAATTCAGTTCACTGCGCACGTGCCCCGGTTGTGCTCGCTTCTGGAAGGCAGGTGCCCTCACCACGGCGGTTCCGCACTGATTGCAGACCGCACGCGCTCCCCGATGCACACGTCCGGGTAGTGGTTGGCCCCTTCGTGGGCTGTCACCGAACCGGGACGCCCGGCATCCCAAGTGGTGGGGTGGGGGCGGTGCGCTCCGATTCCACTTCCGCCCGGGCGTGGATGGTCACCTGGATGGACGAGATGCCCCAAGTCTGCGGGGTCAGTCTCAGCTAGTAGATCCCGTCCTGGGCGGCCGTGAAAGGGATCACCCTGCGATAGAAGCAGTCTTCCGAAGTCACGCGGCCCATCGGGGGAAAGGATGAGGGTGGCTGCGACGGCGACGAGCACCGGTATCAATGCATATTCGACCAACCCCTGGCCCCTCGGCTTCGGCTAGAGCAGCTTGTGTATCGCCCCCTCTCCCAGCTTGTTGCGGATTCTCCTCACGCGAGCCACGCGACGACATCTCTGACCGTGAGGACCAGCAGGACGAGGAGCAACAAGGCCATCCCGGCCGCGTGGATCCGCCGTTCGAGGCGCGCTGGAAGGCGCTTGCGGAAGAGCAGCTCGACCAGGGCCAGCGCCGCCCGGCCGCCGTCGAGCGCCGGAAGTGGCAAGAGATTGACCAGACCGATGGTGGTTGAGAGCCAGGCACCCAGGTACAACACCGGGTAGGCCAGCCGCCACTCGACCGCGTTCGAGAGCGCGAGGTCGCTGAACTGTTTCAGCCCCAGCGGCCCGACGATTTGGACTGTGGCCTCCCCGGCGGCGCCTCCCGGGAGAGCGGCGAGACCGCGGGCGATGCCCACCACGATTCCTCCGACAGTCTCGACTGCCCGTCGCGCGGCGGCTGGCAGACTGTAGCGCACCAGCTCCCCCTGCGTGTAGAACCCGGCCACTCCCTGGCCATTGTGCGGGACCTGTCTCAGCTGGAGCGTCGCCTCGGTCTCCATCTCACCGCGCCCAAGCCGAAGGGAGACCGTCTCGCCGGCCCGCGCCCGCAAGGCGCTACTCAGATC
>CAYQUY010000157.1:0-6273 GCA_964420755.1 uncultured Anaerolineaceae bacterium | reverse complement strand
GGCGGCGGTTTACGACGTCCCCCTGGACTCAATCCTCCGCCTCAATCCCGGCCTGCGGTGCGAGATGCTCACCCTCGGCCAGAGGATTCTCATCCCCCAGCCGACACCCACTCCCGTCCCCCCGCCAACGGAGACACTCTCCCCCGACGCTGCCACGCTGGCAGCGTGCCAGACGATCCCCTACACGGTCGAGAGCGGCGACGCGTTGAGCTCCATTGCCGCCAACTACAATGTCAGCATGCAGGCGATCATCGACTTCAACGGCATGCCCGACGACACGGTCTACGCCGGGCAGATCCTGATCATCCCGCTTTGCCAGCGCAATCCGACCCCTGGGCCAACGCCCACGCCGACGCCTCCTCCGCCCTACCCAGCGCCAAGCCTCCTACTGCCGCAGGATGGCGCGGCCTTCACCCTGGCTGACGACACGGTGACGCTGCAGTGGGCCTCGGTCGGCACGCTGCGAGAGACCGAGTTCTACCAGGTCATCGTGGAGGACATTACCGAAGGCTCCGGGACACGCCGGATCGTCGCCTATGTCACCGACACCAAGCACCAGGTCCCGGCTTCCTTCCGCCCGAACGAGTCGCTGCCTCACGTCATGCGCTGGTGGGTGACGACGGTGCGCCTGCTCAGCACGAACGCGGCCGGGCAGCCGATCTACACCTCGGCCGGAGGCACCAGCGTTCACCGGGACTTCACCTGGTCCGGCGCGGCGGTTGGCCCCACGCCGACACCCTAAACTCCCGCTTCCGAAGCCCGACACGGCAATCAGGAGGACGTCGTCATGCAGCATCGAGAGGCCAGCTTCCGAACACCCGACGGACTGGATCTGTATCGCCAAGACTGGCGACCCGAGATGCCGGCCAAGGCGGTCCTGGCGATCGTTCACGGTTTCGGCGAGCACAGCGGCCGCTACAAGAACATCGTCGACTACTTCGTACCCCGCGGCTACGCCGTGTACGCCTTCGATCTGCGCGGGCACGGCCGTTCTCCCGGCACGAGAGGTGGCATCAAGGCCTGGAGCGAATACCGCGAGGACGTGAAAGCCTTCCTGCGAACCGTGGCCGAGCAGGAGCCAGGCAGGCCCCTCTTCCTCTACGGTCACAGCCTCGGCGGCGAGATCACCCTCGACTACGTATTGCACTATCCGGAGGGCCTGAAAGGGGTGATCGCCTCGGGACCTACGCTGGGGCCTCCAGGTGTCTCGCCCCTGCTTCTGTGGATCAGCCGCCTGATGTCCAGGATCGCCCCCACCATGTCGATGGAAACCAAGCTGGATGCCACCGCCCTCTCCCGGGATCAGGCTGTCGTCGAGGCGTACGTCACGGACCCTTTGGTCCACGGCACCGGGACGGCACGCCTTGGCACAGAGATGTCCGATACGGCAGCCTGGGTGCAGGCGCACGCCGGCGACCTCCGGCTTCCCCTGTTGATCGTCCACGGCCAGAAGGACCGGCTGGTGAACCCAGAGGACAGCCAGCGGTTTTTCAAGAATGTGACGTTCGCAGACAAGGAGCGGATCGAGTACCCTGGTGGCTTCCACGAGCCCCACAACGACATCGAGCACTCCAAGGTGATGGCCGACATTGAAGGCTGGATTGTGAAGCACCTCTAGCAGAATCCCCCTTGCCCATTCCGAGGCTTACTGCAACAAAGTCGCCTCCCGCTCTCGAGCGGGAGGCGATTGCCGTCAGAACATCGCCCGGAAGGGGCCGCGCCACGCCTCGTCAGGGCGAGGCCGCCAGGAAGCACACGTTCCGCACGGCTGACGGGACCGATGAAGGGACGCCCTCAAGACGAGTGGCGACCACTCGAATGCCAGGCGTCTGCTCGACGACGCCGATCGTCCAGGCAGGCACGCCCACCTCTGAGGCACGCGCCATGAAGCCCGCCATCGAGGCCTCGGGCACAGCAAGGAGCAACCCCCCGGAGGTCTGGGCGTCAAACAGCAGCCTCTGGCTGCACTCATCGATTCCAGAGGCGAAGCTGACATGGGGTCCGAAGTAGTGCTGGTTGTCGATGCTGCCCCCCGCAAAGAACCCCCGCTCCGCGTAGCCCCGCGCGCCTGCCAGGAAGGGCACCGATGGGAGGTGGATTCGCAGACCTACGCCAGAAGCCTCGGCCATCTCCCACCCGTGCCCCAGCAAGCTGAAGCCCGTGACATCGGTCGCGCCCATCACCCCGTGCTCCAAGGCCAGGCGGGAGGCCGCTTCGTTCAGGCGGGACATCCAGGCCACAGCCTCGTCAACATCCTCCGGGGTCGCCTTCTGGGCTCTGAGGGCTGTCGTGGTCACGCCAGAACCCAGCGGCTTGGTGAGGACCAAGGCGTCTCCGGGCCGTGCCGCGGCTTTCGTCAGCAGCCTGTCCGGCCTGCACAAACCCAGGGCCGCCAGCCCGAACTTGGGCTCGGTGTCCCGGATGGTGTGCCCGCCGGCGGTCACGGCCCCGGCCTCCTGTACCTTCTCTGCCGCGCCTCGGAGGATTTCGGTCGTTAACTCAAGTGGGAGATCGGTCGGAAACGCCGCGACGTTGAGAGCCAGGAAGGGCGTGGCCCCCATCGCGTAAAGGTCGGAGAGGGCGTTGGCCGCGGCGATGGCGCCGTACGCGTAGGCGTCGTCGACGATCGGGGTGAAGAAATCCGTCGTCACGACGAGCGCCCGCTGATCATCCAGTCTCCAGACCGCGGCATCATCCGGCGATCCCAGGCCGACGAGCAAGTCGGGGTAATCTTCTCGCCGAAAGAGGTTCTGCACAGGGCGCAGCACCTGCGCCAGCGCTTCCGCGCATAGCTTGGAAGCTCAACCGGCGGAGGTAGACAGGCTCGTCAGTCGCACTTGCCGGCCCGTTGTCGCCCGCAGTTCCTTTCCCTCGGATACTTCACCCATCCCGTGACTCCTCTTCCCCCACGCCTATTCCCACTCAGTCTTGTTCCTTGGTTCGCGGCGTCTGGCCCGGCCCGTGTAGGAATACCACTCCTGATCGGCTCGGTCTCCCATCACACTGCTCAGGACGCCCCACTGCCCAGGGTTGTCTACCGTGGATCGCATCCGCCGCCAGGCCCATCAGGCAGTGGCGGCTACCTGCGCGAAGAACAGCGCGCAGGCTCTAGCGTATATGCTATCACGGACCCACGACCTAGACATGCTTGGCTTCGGCCCGACCCTGCCCCCAGGGAGCGCGAGCCCTCCGGTCGTGCTCACATTGCACCAAGCGGTCCAGAAAAGGCAGCGCATGTTGGGTCGGGAGACGGGCCGCCAGCTGAACCGCCGCAGCGCGGATCAGGCGTCTCGCCGAGCCGTGTCGAAATACGCGGGAAGCTCCGCCAGTGCCTTCGCCAGCCGAGTCCCATGCCAGGTCAGCAGGGTGCCATCCACCGGATGGATCCGCTGGTTGCGGGCCGCGGGTGTGTCGGCCAGGAGGGACTGGAGGCGGACGGCGTCGTCCGGCGTGAAGGCGAAGGGCTCGCTCGGGAGGAGGATCACCTCGGGCGCGGCCTCCAGGACTTCGGGCCGAACCACACGGGGGTAGCGCATGTCCCGTCCGCCAGCGTCCTCCGCTGGAACCTGGCCAAGGTCGGCCTCCAACGGGTATCGGCGGAGGCGGTCGGAGAAGACGTTGGCCCCGCCGCAGTGTCCGAGCACCGAGTGGGCATAGGTGTCCCGGTTGAAGGTCATCCACCAGCAGCCACCGTCGGAGGTCGGCTCCTGCCAGATTGGGCAGAAGGTCCGCAGCAGCGGCCGCTGGGCAATAGCCTGGTCTTGCCAGGCCAGCGTGACCTCCAGCGTCTTCAGGATCGGAGCCGACTGCGGCACATCGAAGAGGCGGACGAGGGTCCACAGCATCCTGAGCGCCTCGTCAACGCTCCGGGGGAATGTCACCCAGACCTTGAGGCCTGCAGCCTCCAGCGCCTCGACGGTCTCGCGACTGTTCTCCTCCTGATTGGCAATGACCAGTTCCGGCTTCAGCCTGAGGATTGCCTCGACCGCCGGCGATTTCGTTCCGCCGACGCGGCTCAGGCGGTCCAGCGCTTCCTCGGGTGGGCAGCAGAAGTCGGTGATCCCAACAAGATAGCGGCCCGCACCAAGCGCAAACAGGCTGTCGGTGGCAGAAGGCACAAGGCTGACCACCCGCCCCGGCGGCCGCGTGAAGGTCAGGACGGGCGAGTAACCGTTGCCTCCGCTCATGTCTTAGTCCATCCCTTCCCCAGTGCCAAGCCGGGCCGCGACTCGCTCCAAACCTCGACCTGCCCCGAAGGGCCGAGGGCCAGGACGGCGTGCCGCGGCAAGGCGACTGCGTACGAGAGCGACTGGGTGGCCAACGTGCTCCGGACTGCCTCCGGCTCGGACGGCTCTTCCTGTCCCAGCAAGAGGATCGCCCCGGGCAGCCATCCCAACCCCGGGCTCAGCACACCCGCATTGCGGTCGAGGGTCCAGGAACCGAGCGCCGCGGCCGGCGGCCCCGCGGCCAGCAACAGGCCATCGGGTCCCTGGCAGCTGAGATCACTGGGCTCTTGGGGCGGTGTCGAGAGCGAGCGGACCCACGCCTCCACCGGTCCGCCCGCCAGGACGAGGACCCCGGTCTCGGCCCAATCCAGCCGGGACGCCTCCGAGAGCTCGATCACCTCGGCCGCGCTTCCCAGCATGGCCTCCAGGTCGTCCAGGAAGGTTTCCAGCCGATCCGGATCCCCCTCGGGGGCAAGCAGGCAGACAGGCGGACGGGAGAGGTCAACCCGCTCCAGCAGCCGGTCGGCGATGTTCCGCTGGACGCCCCCAAAGGTGGGCAGGGCCTCGGCCAAGACGATCCAGCCCTCCCCTCCGACCCGGCGGAAGACAACGCCCGGCGTTGTCACGGGTGCTCCAGGAACTCCCAAGCGGCGAAGGCCATCAACGCGACCGCCCGGGGCAACGCGGCCTCATCGAAGTCGAACCTCGGACTGTGGTGGGCCGCATCCAGATTGCGGGCTGGGTTGGCGGAGCCGATAAGCATCAGGCAACCTGGGGAGGTCTCCAGGAAGAAGGCCATGTCCTCGGAGACCATGGAGCGCTCGCCCGCATCTACGATTGCGTCGGGGAAGAGGCGCTCCGCCAGGTTCTGAAGCCGACGCGTGACGAGGGGATCGTTCACCACGGCGGGCGTCGCCAGCTCGATGCTGACCTTGGCCTGGCATCCGAGTGCCTGAGCGACACCCCGGGCGACCTCCTCGACCCTGTCCAGGACGACCGTCCGCACCTCCGGCTCGAAGGTACGGATGGTCCCGCGGAGCTTGGCGTGCGGTGGGATGACATTGAACGCGTCGCCGGCCGACACCTGGGTGATCGAGACGACGGCCGGGCTCAAGGGGTTCACGTTTCTGGCGACGACCGACTGCAGCGCGGTCACCAGCTGGGCTGCGGTCAGGACAGGATCGGCCGCCTGGTGCGGCAGGGCGCCGTGGCTCCCCTTGCCGGTCACCTCGATCTCCAGGATCTCTGCCCCGGCCATGGCCGGCCCCGGCGTCAGACCGATCCAGCCCAGCGGACGTTGATTCCACAGGTGTACCGCCAGCGAGGTGCTCGGCACTGGATCCTTGAGGATGCCCTCCTCGATCATCCGGCGGGCCCCTCCCATCCCCTCCTCCGCCGGTTGGAAGACGAACAGGACTTTGCCAGCCATCGCCTGCCGCCTCTCCTGGAGGAGGTGCGCCACGCCCAGCCCGATGGCCACGTGCCCATCGTGCCCGCAGGCGTGCATCACGCCCGGCGTCCGCGAGGCATAGGAGGCTCCGGTCTCCTCCTGGATCGGCAAGGCATCCATGTCGAAGCGAAGCAGCACGGTAGGCCCTGGCCGTTCGCCGGCCAAGATGGCCGTGACCCCCGTCTCTGCAATCCCGGTCCGAACCTCCAGGCCCAGCCCACGAAGCTCGCGTGCGATCACTTCGGCCGTGCGCCGTTCCTGGAAGCCTAGTTCCGGGTGGCGATGGAGGTCGCGACGCCAGCGGCTCAACGCCCCCTTAAGGGCTTTAGCCTGATTCAAGAAAGCGACTTCGTCCATGGTCAACCGTCTTCAGCCGCCTCCTGGTCCCCAGTCGGGATACGATGACGTGCGCCTACTACCGGGAAACGGCTCGCATATGCGGTCTCCGGGGCGACGCATTGCGTCACCACGACGTCCGCTGCGCGTTCTGCCCGAACAGGGATAGCCCGGGCCCAGATCAGCTGAGATCGATGCGTTGGAAATCCTCGATGTAGCGAGGCGCCTCCGGCGGGCTCTGCGGGTCTAGGAGCCACTCTC
>CAYQUY010000156.1:0-6287 GCA_964420755.1 uncultured Anaerolineaceae bacterium | reverse complement strand
GTCCCATGGCACGGTCACCGGGCGCCCTGCCCGCCGCAAGACGAAGGCTAGCGATGCCAGCCCCAGCGTCAGCGGCACGAGCACGGCTCCCCAGCCGAGCCATCGCAGCAGCAGCGCCGCCCATGGGTCGACCAGGCGGCCTCGGCTGATCCCGGTCAGCCCCAGCAGCGTGATCAGGGCCCCCGCCCCAAACAGGATCGCGGCCAGGTCATCGGCGAATCCCACGAGCCTCCCCAAGACCCCAAGCCACCGGTCGACCCGAGGTTGAGGGGAAGGCTCTCCGCGGCTTTCTGCTCGCCTATCCGGCTCCATTCCGGTCACTGATCCTCACTCGCCAATACGAAGGCCGGGCGCGGATTACGGGCGCCCGGCCCCGCTCCTCCGCGTTCGAGAATCGACGGCTAGGTTGCCACCTGCGACTCGCCGGCCACATCCGCATCTGTCTGGACTTGCTGCGGGACCTCGCGCAAGCTCAGACCCAGCCGCCGGGACGGGCCGTCGATATGGATGATGCGCGCCCGGACGCGCTCCTCTTCTTTTACTACGCTGCGCGGATGCAAGAAGCTTCCGTCGCCCAACTCGGAGATGTGAATCAGCCCTTCGATGCCCTCGTCGACACAAACGAAGGCACCGAACTTGACGACGTTGGTCACCACGCCTTCCACGACTTGCCCGAGGTGGAAACGCTGCTCCACGGTTTCCCATGGGTCGGGCAGCAGCTTCTTCTGGCTCAGCGCGACGCGCCCCAGCTCCCGATCCACCGATAGCACCTGAACCTCGACCTCCTGGCCGCAGGTCACGACATCACACGGATGCCGGACCCGGCTCCAGGAGAGCTCGGACACATGAATGAGTCCTTCGACGCCGCCGAGGTCAACGAAGGCGCCAAAACGCGTGACATTGGTGACCTTGCCACGCACGCGATCCCCCGACTTCAAAGAGGACAGGAGCTGGGCCCGACGGCCCGGGCCGGCAAGGGCGGCCCGTTGAGAGAACACGATCCGGCCTCGCTCCGGATCGTACTCGATGATCTTGAGATGCAGCTTCGTGCCGACCAGGGATGCCATGTGGGCATTGCGCTGGGCCTCGTCAACGGAAGCATCGACCCCGACGAGGTGGGAGATCGGGACAAAACCCCTCAGATTGCGGGCCTCGACCAGCAGGCCACCGCGGTTGTAGCCGATCACTGTCAGGTCGACCGTGTCATCCGTGTCATACAACTGCCGTGCCCAGGCCCAATCCTCCGGCGTCCCCTGAACCTCGTTCTCATCGCCGGCATGTCCTCCCGGTCTGCGAGAACCATGAGCCTCCGGTTCGTCCTGTTTGAGCACTGCCTCCCACCACGACTCATCCATCGGCGGGGGCACTCCTCCCTTGTCTATCTCCTCATCGTCAAGCCTCATTCAGCCACCTCTGTCGAGCCAATTCCCACGAAACGACGCCTTTTGGGAAGAATACTCGTTTCCCACCAAAGTGCAAGCCGGACCGTCCGCGGGCCGCCGGGTCGCTGCCCGCCCCCGAACCGCTCCTCAGATCCTGTCGCAAGAGCGATGTGCGTCCGGGGAGCCCCCTACCCAGGCCTATTCCGGGGACCCGTCCCGGGCTGCGGAATCCGACTGGCTGTCAGCGGGACGAAGTTGCACTTCCCGTTCCATCTCGGCCACGGCACGCGCAACCGCCTCAATGGCCACTCGTTGCTTGCGGTACAAGTCCGCTTCCGAGACGGCCAACCGCATGGCGACATCGCGAACCTTGCGGCCCTCGAGGAACTTCATCTCCAGGATGTTATACAAGACCCACTCGGCGGTGAACCGTCGCTCCCCTTCCGGCCGGGTGCGCTCGATGGCGCGACGCAGGATGGCCCGCAGGGCATTCACCGGATTGCCGTCGTGCTCCTCCAGCGCCTGACGCACGACCTTCAGCCGCAGGAGCGGGCTCTGGCTGAGGCGGGGACCTCCCCAGTAGTGCGCCAATGCATCCCGGACGAGATTCGCCAGGTCCGCCTCCCCCGACGGAGGCTCCGCCTCGGCAGCCACGAGCGCCTCCGGACTGCCATACCGGGCTGCCGCCCTCATCCGCTGGATGGCCTCGACCTCGGGCACCAGGCGGTCGACAGCGGCAAAGACCTCGCGCTGCAGCATCCGATCGGCCAAGGCAACGGCGGCCTTGTCTGCCAACCCGTGCAGCGCCGCCGCCTCCTCCGCGCCGAAGTCCGGCTCGTCGCTGCGGGCCCGCAGGCCGAGCAGCCCTATGGGCTCGCCGGTGCCTTCCGCCCGCAACGGGATCAGCCAATAGGAGTCCCAGGTGAACACGCTTCCCAGGTCGGCGAAGTCCTTGCGGCGGTCCGGCGAAAGCAAAGGCGCCAGTTCCTCCGGACCCCGGAGCGGGTCATCCGGCCCCACGGCGACCTCAAGCTCGAGGCCTGCCGGCCCAATCGCCGCGGCAAAGGCGGATCGGGCGCCGGTGATGTCGCAGGCCGCGTTGAGGATCGCCTCCAGGAACTGGCGCAAGTCCCCCGTCGTCAGCAGACGGGATTCAAGGAGCTGAAGCCGGCTGACATCCTGACGGTCCTCGCCATAGAAGAGCCATCTCTCGATCGGCGAACGGACCAGCGTGATGAAGTACTGCAGCAGGAGCAGGATGGCGACCATGGCGAAGAGCACGGCCCGACTGTTCTCCATGCCGAGCACCCGGCTGGCATGGTCGAGCACGACCGTCACCGCGAGGACCGTCGAGGCCACGATGGGCCCTCGCAGTATCCACTGGAAGAGGCGGCCTTTGACCACGCGGTCCGGATTGCTCACACCGTAGTAGGCCACCACATAGGCCATCAGGATGAGGGAGGCGCCGGCCGCCAGGTTGGTGATCCCGACGACCGTCCAGAACAGCCCTGGCAAAGCCAGCGGCGCGTTCCCCGTGAGCACCAGGAAGGGGAAGACACCCGGGATCGGTGCTACACATCCAGCCATCAGGTAACGCATCCGGCGACGACTGGTGCTCGTCAGACAGCGTTGATGAGCGCGCCACAGGTTCAGTCCGGTGAAGCTCAGGTCAACCAGGAAGAACAGGCAGAAGAGGGGGAACAGCGGCCCGGGACTCAGATGCGCGGCGGCGCCGGAAAGGACCAACTCCCCGGCCACGAGGGGCGTCACGGCGGCAACCACCGCAACCCCCGCGCTGCCCAGGTAACTCAGACGGATGGCAAGCCGCCGGCGGCCGCGCGAGGGCCGGCCGGTAGCCGCCAGCAGAGCATCCGAGAAGTGGAGGTAGGCCGTTGGGACGAAGGCGATCCCGATCCACTGCAGGCGCAGCCACATCGCCTGCTCGGCGGCCGTCTGTGCCGAGCCGACGAGCACGTCGGCAAAGTAGACAACGGTGATGCAGGCCAAAAGGGTGGCGAAGGTCCGGGCCACGCGCTGCCGCAGGTTGAAGGTCAGCGCGTAGAGCAACAGCGAGAACGCCGTGATGGTGTTCCCGGCATCGAGGATGTGGTTGAAGACAACCAGGGCTGCAAGCAGCGCTTGCGACATACGAATGGTAGGGGCTACTCCAAGTCGAGGCTGAAGAAGAGGGCGATGTCCTCGTTCGGGAAGTAGCGGTCACTGTAGCCGGCGAAGGCGAAGCCCATCTTCTGGGCAAGCTTGATGGCGGGATGATTCTTGCTCTGCATCTCCATGAAAAGCCGCCGGGGCCCCGTCTGCCGGCAGAACTCCCACGCCGCGGCCACGAGCTTGGTGGCGACCCCCCGGCGCCGGTCCCTGGGCCCAACAACGAGATCCGTCATCCAGTAGGAGCCGGGTGCGGTACCCTCCTGGAGGACGGCATAGCCTTTGCGGGACTCGGCCAGCTCGGCCACCAACACTGCCGCGCGTCGCGTCCACTCGTCGGCCAGCCGCTGGGGCTCGCGCGGGTAGGAGACCCGCATCGGCCGGGGCAGCCGAACCTCTCGGAAGGTCGCGGCCACCTCGTCCGGGCCGCGGCGGAACTCCATCTGCCACACGTAGTCGGTGCTGTAGGAGTGGTCGAAGGCGATCAAGTCGTCGATATCGTCCGAGATCGCCGGGCGGATGCGAAGCCCTTCCATGGAGGGCATTCTACCAGACCGCCATCGCCGGGGCAATCACTCTGTGGTCGGGACAATCCGCACCGGGACGACACAGGGCAGCGGGGCATTGCCGCCGGTGTCGGTCACGACCAGTCGGAAGGCATAGTCCCCGGCCAATACCAGGCTGGTGTCCCATTCGCCCAAAGTCCCAGCCGTGACCGGTTGATCCCAGGCGGAAATCGCCCGCCAGGGGGAGTCGCCCTCCAGGCTTCGATACTCGAGCTTGTAGAAGGCGAAGTTGTCGATGTCCGCGGAGCCTAGGATCTGCACGACGCCCGACAAGGCGTCCCCGGGGCGGGGCTGGGTAACGGTGGCGCGAGGGTTCTGGCAGCCACTGGTGTCGAGCTCGACGGCGGGGAGCGAGGTCGCACTGATGGCGCCCTCGCCGGTCGCCGCGAGGGGAGCCTGCGGCGTCGCCAGCAGGGAGGCCGTGGGCACGCCGACCTCCCCGGGCGTTGCCGGGAGCGCCGGGCTGACGAAAGTGGTCAGCACAAAGGTTGCCGCAGCGGCGGCCACCACCAGGGCCAGCATGGCGCCGATCTGCTTCAGCCTGTCCAGGGCGTGCTCTCGCTCCAGGCCGAACATCGCCCGGCGCAGCTCGCCATACCAGCGCACCGCCAGGCGCAGGTAGACCAGGCCGGCGATGGCCAGGAGGAAGTAGATCCAGCCCTGATGCTGGTCGATGAAGACCAGTGTCTCTTCCATCCGTCGGGCGTTTACAGGCGGCGGAGAACCCCCCGGATCACCGCCGTCAACTTGGGGACGATCGCACGCCCTGCGTTCAGGACCTCTTCGTGGCTGGTGACCGTCTGACCATCCAGGTTGGCTTTGTTGCTGATGCCGGAGATGCCCAGCACCCGCATTCCTCCATGGCGCGCCACGGTCACCTCGGGAACCGTCGACATGCCGACCGCGTCGGCGCCGATGCCTCGCAGGAATCGCAGATCCGCCGGCGTCTCAAAGGACGGACCCGCCAGGCAGATGTAGACCCCCTCCCTCAGGGCGATACCCGCCTCGGCGGCGGCCTGACGCGCCAGGTCTTGCAGCCCCCGGTCGTAGGCCTGGCCCATGTCGGGGAATCGCGGACCGAGCTCGTCGAGGTTCGGGCCGCGCAGAGGGGAGAGCCCCGCCATCCCGATGAGGTTGATGTGGTCCCTGATCAACATCAGATCGCCCGGGCTGTACGCCGGGTTGACGGCACCCGCGGCGTTGGTGACAATCAGAACCTCCGCCCCCAGCCTCTGCATGACCCTCACGGGGAGGCCGAGGAGGGGCATCGAATAGCCTTCGTAGTAGTGCACCCGGCCCTGGAGCACGAACACCTCCCGGCCGTCCAATTCCCCGAACACGAGCCGGCCTGGGTGGCCCTCGACGGTGGACACGGGCCATCCGCGGATCTCGTGAGAGGGGATGACCTCGGCCTGGGAAACCGCCTGCGCCAGATCTCCCAGACCCGATCCCAGGATCATGCCAACCTTGGGGCGGACTCTAGTGCGCGCCCGAAGCTCAGCGGCAACCTCATCGATCTGCCGCAGCGTCAGGTGCTCCATCAGCCCTCCTCACCCTGGCTGAGCCTGCGGTCGCCGTGGTTTCCCAACGTGTTCGGGCTGCTCAGGCCAAGCAGGCGCTGCACCTGCCGGCGCGTCCTCCCTGCCTGAAGGAGATGATGGGCGAGCGTGTGCCGTAGGGTGTGCGGTGAGACCTTCTCCGACAGGCCGGCCTCGGCCGCCCAGCGGCGGATGACCAGCCACAAACCCTGCCGGCTGAGATGCTGGCCTCGCTGGTTGAGGAATAGCGCCGGCTCCTCTGGCTTGCGGGCCAGATGAGGGCGGGCCTCCAGCAGATAGCGTCGAATGGGCTCTGTCGCCTCTCCCAGCGGTATCGCCTGATCCTCCGCCGTTTCCTCGGCACGGCGGAAGACCAGCCCTCGGGCCAAATCCACATCCTCGATCCTCAGCCCGACGACCTCCGTCGCCCGCATCCCGGTGGCGTAGAGCAGCGAGAGGATGGCAGCATCCCGGAGGCTTCTCGGGGTCTCCTGCCGAGACGGTGCCCGCAGCAGAGCCTGAATCTCCCTCCCGGTCAACACACGCGGGCGCTGCTTCGGGACAGGGGGCGCTCGCAGAACCCCCACCAGCCCCGATACCGGACCGCCCTCGCGGCGACCACAGTAGTCCAGGAA
>CAYQUY010000155.1:0-6341 GCA_964420755.1 uncultured Anaerolineaceae bacterium | reverse complement strand
TGCCCAGAGGGAGCACAGTTCCGCGAGACTGAGGCCGTCCTCCAGCGTGGGAAATGGGGCGACAACGGCGTAGACCCACGTGGTCAGGCCAACGGCGGCCTGGGGCTCCAGCCGAACCAGGGCCTGTGCTGAATCGCCCACCAATCGAATGCGCCCGCCCGAGCTCTCCGGCAAGACCAGCGCAAACGGGCGAAGGGCCCCGGGGACCGCGGGAGAGATCCAGAGGGGGATGTCTTGCGGCACGAGTTCGGGCGTGGGGGAAGCGGGCTGAAACGGGGTGACGGTCGGCGCCGAAGTCGGTGGCAGCGTCGCGGTTGGGGCGCCGTTATCCCGGGCGCTGCAGCTCCCAAGGATCAGTGAGGAGAGGAACAGCCAGGATACAGGGGGGAAAATCCGCGAGATGCGCATGGCAGGCCGGGGGGCATCATAACCCCAATCGCCATGCCCTACAACGTGCCTCCCGCCACCGCGGACAGAAGCCGCCTTGCCCCGAGAAGGGGATCGCATCGCCTTCTCACCGCGCTCCTACTCCCCGGCCAGGGCAAGGAAGACATCCTCGAGGGTTGGCTCGGCGGGCGCGAGGCGGCTCGTCACCACGCCAAGCCGGGCGAGGGCTCCATTTAGGGACTCAAGCGAGACGGCACTCCCGGTGATGGCGCGCAGGTGGTCGCCCGCCAGACCGGCGCGCAGCACCTCAGGCATCCGCTGCATAGCCTGCAGCGCTTCGAGGAGGGGCTGGGCATAGACGTCCCAGGCAATGCCTGAGAGGGAGGTGCGCTTGAGCGTCGAGGGCGTGTCCATGGCCAGCAAGCGCCCACGGCGCATGATGCCCACCCGATTGCAGTACTCGGCCTCGTCCATGTAGTGCGTGGTCACCAAGATGGTCACGCCGGTCTCGGCCAGGGTGTAGATCAGGTCCCAGAAGGCGCGACGGGCGACGGGATCGACGCCACTCGTGGGCTCGTCGAGGATGAGCAGGCTCGGCCCATGGACGATGGCGGTGGCCAAGGCAAGCCTCTGGCGCCAGCCTATGGGGAGGTCGCCGGCGCGTTCGGTCTCGATTCCGGCCAGGCCGACGAGCCGGAGGGCCTCCTCCAGGCGCTCCTTCTCACGCACACCATAGACGCCGGCATAGAAGGCCAGGTTCTCCCAGGACGTCAGTTCGTCGTAGAGGGCGAACTTCTGCGACATGTAGCCGACCCCGCGGCGGATGGCTTCCGCCTCGCGGACGACGTCATGGCCGAGGACGCTGGCCGCCCCGGCAGTTGGGCGGAGCAGCCCCAGAAGCATGCGCAGCGTCGTCGTCTTTCCCGATCCGTTGGGGCCTAGGTAGCCGACGATCTCGCCGGCGTGGATCTCGAACGATACCTGGTCCACGGCCGTGAAGTCTCCAAAACGCTTACTTAGGCCCCTGACAGAAACCACCGCCTCAGTCACCGACCTGTCTCCCGCAACATGCGACCTTGTCCCTTTGTCCCGTGCCTCCGGGCTCATGCGATGCCTGATCGTGGAGCACTTGGGCCTTCCCGCCGTAGCGCCCCACCGGTCTCGGAGCTCACCCCTTCGAGAAACTCGATGAACACATCCTCCAAGCCGGGGGCGATGGGCCTCACTTCCCCAACCTTGCCGCCTTCCTGGGCGACCTGGTCAGCGAGGCGGGTCAGGGTAGATTGGCCAGCCCACGCGGCAACCCGAAGGTGCAGCCGGTCGCCGAAGGATTGGACGTCCTCCACCCCGGGTTGGGCCCGGGCCACGCGCTCGGCCAGGCGCCGAGGCTCAGCCACGATCTCGAACACCCGCCCCTGAAGGCGACGGGTCACCTCTGACGGGGGACCCTCGACCAACAAACGGCCGCGGTCCATGAACCCCACACGGCTGCAGCGGGAGGCCTCATCCATGTAGGGCGTGCTCAGGAGCACGCACGCCCCCTGCCGAAGGAGCTGGATCAGGAGCTGCCAGAAACTCTGGCGCGTGACAGGGTCAACGCCCCCGGTGGGCTCATCCAGGAGCAGGATCGGGGGATTGTGGACAAGGGCAGCAGCCAGGCCCAGTTTCTGTTTCATGCCGCCAGAGAGCTCATCCGCCCGGCGGCCGCTGAACTCGGCCAGGCCGACGAATTCCAGCACCTCCATCGAGCGCGGCAACCAGCGATCGGCAGACAGGCCGCGGACCTCGGCAAAGAAGCGCAAGTTTTCGAGAACCGTCATCTCGCCGTAGAGGCTGAACCGCTGCGGCAGATAGCCAATCTCCTCGCGAGCGCGCTCAAGCTGCCTGCCCAGGTCGAACCCGGCCAACTGCACCTGCCCCGCCTCCGGCCGGAGGGCTCCGCACAGCAGGCGCATCGTCGTCGTCTTGCCGGCGCCGTCCGGGCCCACCAGAGCATAGATCTCGCCGGCATCGATCCTCAAGGAGAGGTCATCTACGGCGACCAGGTTGCCGAAGGATCGGCGCAAGTTTCGGGCGACAATCAAGGCTTCCATGCGCAGGCTCACGGCAGACCAAAGAGGACGTCGGCGGGCATGCCAGGCTTGAGCCTCCCATCAGTGTTCGTCACCGACAGTTCGACGGCGAAAACCGTTGTCCGCCGGCCTTCCTGCGTCTGAACGTTGCGGGGTGTGAACTCTGCCTGGTCCGCGATTCGCGTCACCCGGGCCTGGAACGTCTCGCCGGGGAAGGAGTCTACGGTCACCGTTGCCTGGTCATCGAGACCGATTTCTCCGTAGCGGTCTTCTGGCAGGTAGACGGTGATCGTCAGCCGATCCAGCTCGCCGACGGTCATGGCCACGCCGCCAGCAGCGATCACCTCACCCGGCTCCAGACTGCGGCTGATGACCACCCCGGACACCGGCGCGCTGATGACCAGCTTCTCCATCTGGGCATCGATCGCATTCAGTTCCGCCTGAGCCTGGGCGACCACGGCCTCGGCCTGGGTGACCGCGGCCTCGGCCTGAGCCACAACGGCCTGAGCAGCCCGCACCTGGAGTGATTGCTCGCCGTTCCGCAACTGGCTGAGCCGATCGAGGGCAGCATCGTAGCGACCCTGGGCGGCGGCAACCTGAGCTCGTGCCTGCAGGATGTCGGCGACCGTCTCCTCCGCGGCGGCCTCGTCGTACGCCGCCTGGGCATCGTCTAGCTCGGTCTCGGCCGCGTCCATCTGGTCTTCGGCGTAGTCGAGAAGGTCTTCCGTGTCAGCCGCCCGCCTCGCCCGGTCCAAGACATCCTGGGCCACAAAGTAAGCGAACTGGGCCTGAGCCAGCCGGGTCTCTGCCGCCCTCAGGTCAGCGGCTTCGGGCTCGGCGAGCCGCGCTTCCAGATCGGCCCGCTGCTCGGCCAGGCCCCGTTCGGCAGCGGCCACTTCGGCCTCTGCCGCGGTGGTGTCCTCAGCCTTGTCGAAATACCACGCTGGCAAGTCAAACCCGGCTGCCGTTGGCTGCCGCCAGTCGGTAAGGCGGGTGGAAAGATCCTGCAACCGGGCGGCATTGAGCGTCACCTCAAACTGGGCCCGGGCCGTCGTCAGGGCTGCCTGCGCGGTGCGTAACGCCGCCTGCGCCACCTGCAGGGAAGCCTCAGCCCGCTGGCGCTGGGCCTCTAACAGCGTGGCATCCAGGCGAAAGAGGGGATCGCCCGCCGCGACCATATCTCCCTCTTGGGCCAGCACTTCGGTGACACGGCCGGCCAGCTCGGGCGACACGGCGACTTCTACGGCCTCCACGGTCCCCGATGCCTGCAGTGGCCCCGCTTCCCCACCTGAGATAGCGGCCAGATAGATGACGGCGGCGATCACCAGAACGAGCAGCAGGACCAGGGGGATGATGCGAGCAAGCGAGCCTTTTGACATCTCGGCCTCCAACACTCAATCCAGACGCTTGCGGAATCTCAGAGCGGCGGCACCCATCATGACCACGCCGAAGACGACCAAGGCCGCGATCTCACCGGTCAGGCTGCTGGCGCCGACGCCCTTGAGGAGCACCGAACGGATGATCACAAGGTAGTAGCGGAGGGGGATCAGATAGGAGACGGCCCGCAGTACGGGCGGCATAGCGGCCAACGGGAAGAAGAATCCAGAGAGCATGATGGTGGGCAGCAGGGTGAACCAGGCCAAGAGCATGGCTTCCTGCTGGGTCTTGGCGATGGTGGAGATAAATAGCCCCAGGCCGAGCGAGCCGACCAGGAAGAGAGCCGAGAGCAGCAGCAGCAGACCCAGGCTGCCTCGGATGGGGACGCCGAACCACAGCGTGCCGATCACCAGGACCTCGAGCGTGTCGATGAAGGCGATGATCACATAGGGGATGACCTTGCCCAGGATCAGCTCCCACGGCCGGATTGGCGTCACGATCAATTGCTCGATGGTCCCCCGCTCACGCTCGCGGACGATGGCAGTCGCGGTCAGGACAGAGGCCAGAAGCTGCAGGATCATCCCAATGAGCGCCGGGACCATGAAGAAGGAGCTTGCCAGGTCGGGGTTGTACCAGACCTGTGCCCGCACTTCGACGGGCAGTTGGACGGCGCCCCCCATACCCTGCCGGGTAAACCGCTCGACGAGGAGATGGGTGGCATGGGCCTGGCCGATGAGCTCCGCCGCGGCCAGGCTGGTAGAGGCAACATTGGGATCGGAACCGTCGAGCACGAACGCCACCGACGCCGTCCGGCCCGATCTCACCTGGTCACCGTAGTCGGGCGGAATGATGAGGCCCGCCCGCGCCTCACCGTCGTTGATGAGGCTCCTCAGCTCCTCCTCCGAGTCAACATCGTACGCCAGCCGGAAGTAGTCGGCGGCACGGTAGGCATCCAGCAGACGGCGAGCCGCCGGACCTCGGTCCTGATCGAACACCGCCAGTGGCACATTGCGGACGTCCGTGGTGGCGGTGTAGCCGAGCAAGAAGATCTGGATCACCGGGATGGCGAAGGTCATGTACAGCGTGCGGGGATCCCGGACGATCTGGATGAACTCCTTGCGGATCAGAGACATCAAACGGTTGTTGACCATCGGAACCTTCACCTGGACCGACCGAGATGCTTCTGCGTCAAGCGCCTGGGTTCAGGGGGTTCTATCGACCGGGCACCCGGCGCATGACACCCGAACCCGCCACAGCTAGACATTCCCTCGCAGCACCCCGTGGAGGAAGATGTCCCCAAGCACCTGGAGATCGCCTGGGTCAACTTCCAATCCTGGGATCGCCTGGAAGAACGTTGTCGTGATGGCATACGAGACGAACAAACCCAGGAAAGCGCGCGCGATCATCCCCGCAGAAAGCGGCTTGAGGCGCCCGTCGACCGCCCGCAGCCGTTCAACGAAGCCCATGACTTCGGGGATGACCTCCTCCGCCGCAATGGGAGCGTGCTGGCCCTGAAACTCCATAAGCTCGACCAGGGTCAATCGAAGGTTCTGGTATTGGTCAGCCATCGTCTCTTCCATGCGCCGAAGGCCATCCTGGACCAGGGTCTCGCTATCCGGGCCTGAGGCTTCGGCCAAGGCCCGGACGATCGCCCGTTGGGGCATCCGCTCCATGAGGAGTGTGGTGAAGATGGTCTCCTTGGAGGGGAAGTGGTTATAGATGGCAGCGGCGCTGATGCCCGCTCCTCGGGCGATCTGGCGCATGGAGGTGCCGTGGTAGCCCTGGCGGAGGAAGAGATCGTAGGCGGCCTGGAGGATATTGAGCCGGGTCTGGGATCCTCGGGACCAATGGCGAAGCCGAGATGTCCCATTGCGATACGAACGTTCGTTCACGACGCCAATCATACCCGCACGCCGGCCCCCTGTCAAGCGGAAACAAGACGGCCCCGGTCACCCGGGGCCGACAACCGACCTCGCCCATCGCCCCTCGTCTAGCCTTCGCGGTCCGTCAACTGGCCCACTTGCCTTAACAAGCCCAGCACCAGCAGGCCGAGGCGGACCCCCACCCCGGAATCCAGCTTTGGCCGTGTATTGGTCTCCTCGGACCGGCGCACCAGAAGGTAGGCCGCGCCCAGGCCCGTCAGCGCCCCGACCACACCGCCAATCAGCAGGACTTTCGCCTTCCAGTTCCCCTCGCTATCCATGCGCCCCATCCTTAGTCCGTCCGCGCCCGCCCTCGGCGCGAGCCGAAAAGCGCGCCCAGGGAAGTCCACCCGGCCCGAGCGCCAATGAGAGGCTGGGCGCTGCGGTCCGCCACTTGCCGGACGATCCCGGCCACCCGGCCCGTGATCCCCTGCAGGCGCTGTGCCGGCTCCGGTAGGCGCAGGATCAACCAGCTGACGCCCAGCGTCAGGGCAACGACGGCGGCCAGGAAGATCAGCAAGAGCACCATCCCGGTCACAATCAGGCAAATCAGCCCGACGTCTGCCCAGACGCTGGCCTGCCC
>CAYQUY010000154.1:0-6410 GCA_964420755.1 uncultured Anaerolineaceae bacterium | reverse complement strand
AGACAGCCTCAGAGGATCATCGAAACGGCTGGTCGTTGGCCGGTCCGCCTCGGAGATGCCGAGGCGGACCGGCCAACGACCAGCCGTTTCGATGATCCTCTGAGGACCTTCTGTTCCGCTCCAGGCGCGGGGTTGCGTTCCCGACTAGGCCTCGATCCCCGCCGCCCGCTTGGCCATCACCTTCCTGCTCTCCAGATCGTAGCTCCGGTAGATTGCCATCCGCTCCGCCTCCGGCGATCCACCGCCGTGCACCCCAGACACCATGAGCAAGCCGGCGAACTTGGAGGCGGTCATGTCCTCGATCAGCCTGAAGCAGCGCACGCGGTCGTCCACGGCCACGTGCGCGGGCCCGGCCAGGTACTTCTTCAGATAGCTGCCCGTCTCCGGGCTCTGGTAATCCTCCTCGGAGGGCATGGTCACCACCAGCCCTCCGGCCAGATCCTGCAGTAGTTCAATCTCCTGGTGCAGGTGAGTGCCGGCGTAGTACTTCCCTATGTTGGCATAGGCCAGGTCGGGAAGGTAGGTGCGCGAGGTCATCGCCTGCCCCTTGAGGGCGGCGGCCAGGCCGCAGGCGTGGACCAGTTCGGCCGTGATCATGAACTCCGTCAGCTTGTCGCGCACATGGTGGGCCTTCTGGATACCGTTGTACTCGGCCACGAGGGCCGCAGCGCCCAGCAGGATGTCGGAGATGGCCGGCTTGCAGCCGCAGTAGGAATGGCGGTGATAGGTGGCGAAGGTTTCGGCCAGATAGCCGGCGAGCTGCCATTCGCCACACAGGAAGACTCGTTCCCAGGGCACGAAGACGTTGTCAAAGATCGTGAGCGATTCCACGCTGGCGAACCGCGAGCTGACGGGCGCCGCCATCTCCCTCTTGACCGCTGGCGACGCTCCCCGACAGATCATGGTGATCCCGGGCGCGTCGGCGGGAATGGCGAAGGCCACCGCGTAATCCGCATCCTCCCCACGCATATCCCGCGTGGGCAGGACGATCAACTCATGGGCATAGGGAGCCAGGGTGTTGTGAGCCTTGGCGCCGCGCACCACGACGCCGTGCTCGTTCTTCTCCACCACGTGCAGATACAGATCCGGGTCGGCCTGCTGATGGGGTCGAAGCGAGCGATCCCCCTTGACGTCGGTCATGGCCGCGTTGCCGACCAGGTCATTCTGCTGAAAGTACTTGAGGTCCTCCTCCAGGCGGGGGAAACACTGGGTGCCAAACATGCTGTCCGAGTGATGGGTAATGATGGAGAGGGCGTTCAGGGCATCCACGCCCATGCAGCGTTGAATGCAGCCGGTCGCCCGGCAGTAGAGCCGGGTCATCTCCACCTTCTTCTGCAGGTCCTCCGTGCTATGGTTGATGTGGGTGAAACGGTTGATGGGCTCGCCCGTCAGGTGCGAGGTGGCCGTGACCATCGCCCGGTATTCCTGCTTCTGGGGCCATTCATAGGTCAGACAGACAATGTTGATCCCGGGTACGATCTGCGGGTGTTCCCAGGGCCTCTCCACCTTCTGACCGTTCATCCAAATGTTGTGTTTCATGGAGGCCAGGGCGACGATGTACTCTTGCGGTGTCTTTATGAATGCTGCTCCTTGTCGCTCTTGCTGCCTGCGCCGATCGGCCGCGGGTGGCTACGGGCCCCGCCGGAGAGAGGCGGACAATGTGGTCGCTCCAACCACCCTCACGGTGGCGATGGAACCGGGCATCGACAGATGGACGCCCTCGCAGCGCATCTCCAGCCTTTCAAGGTCACGCTCGCGGGCGTCGCAGAGCCAGGCCTCAGTGACCGCATGCCGGAGACAACGCAGGACGACTGGCTTTCCGCGTCGCCCCGGCGCCAGCAGGCGGACGATGATGCCGTCGCCGCGTGTGGCGGGCTTGATCGCGGCAACGACCACGTCCGAGGGCTCGATCTCGACAAGCCACGCCATGAGGTCATCCAGGCGGGCGCGCGTGGTCGTCTGCTCGGGATGGTATCCCAGGGCGGACGAGGCTTGCCGCAGCAGGTTGTTGGCGAGCCAGTCTCCGGTCGGGGTAAGCAGGATGGCGTAGTCGGCAACGTGGAGGGATCCGTCGTGGCCCGTCGCCGGCTGGCCAGGAAACGTGATCATACCAAAGGCCGTCTCATGCACTGCGTTGCGGTGTGTCACGAGCTCAAGCGTGCCTCCGGCGCGGTAGGCCACGGCACCGGGCATCCCCAGAAAGACCGCCAGGCCGGAACCGTCACGACCACGGATGTGGGCGAAGCTTTGGACGGGCCAGAACGTCGGAACGTACTTCTTCTGAACCGGTCTGACGCACACGCCGCCGGGCTCATCCATCGTGATGACCTGCGTCTCGACGCCCGTGTTGAAGCGGACGGTCACCGTGCGCTTGTCAGCCGCCCTGCCGCAAGCCTGGCAGCGGATCACCGGGCTGTCGCTGCGGAAATACAGCCTGCGCGTGAACTCCTCTCCTTCGAGATTTCCGGTGCAGCATACCTCCAGACATCCGTCAAGAGGTCGAACCTCCAGCCGGGCCGGCTTCAGGCTCGAACAGCCGAGCTCTCGGAATCTGCCGCCGATGAACTCGTGCCCCATCCTCCACAACCCGCCGCTGTCTTCGTAGGCGACCAAGTCGTTGGACGGACCGCCAAGCAAGACCTGGCCCGATGCCGGCACCCACGCCCGGCTGATGCACCCCCCAAGCCCCTCCGCCATCTCAAGGCTGTAGTGCTGGGTCCGAATCTCGAGAAAGCCTCCGTGCTGGCTCCATTCCGGCAGCTCCGGCCGCGTCTCCTGGACGGGCCGGATGCCCTCATCCCGGCCCAACCGAGCGACAAGGCGCTCAGCCCTCTCGGCCGTCCGTTGGAGCCAGGGGATTTGCTCTGTCTCCGCCACCCGGTCCGGGGAGGTTCCGGTGACGAAGTCATGGTGATTGGACACGACGGCATCGCCCCAGGCCGCCTCGAGCTCCTGCTTGACCGTCGGCCGCTCTCCCTCGTTCTCGGGCAGAACGGCTAATGCCTCCGCCAGCAACAAAGAAACGACCATCGCATGGGTCAGCTTCTTCAAGGAGGGGCGGGCAGAGTAGAAGCCGGTCCAATACGGGTTGGGGTCGAGCTCGAGGACGGGCAACTGATCACGGTGACAGTCCACCAGCGCCAGATAGTCCTCCAGCCCCGCGTTCACCGCCCAGATTCCCGTCCGAGGATAATGCTTCTGGTTGTATCGGTCCAGGAGCGGCACGAGGTCGGGGATTGGGCCGACGAAGTCGAATCCGATCGGGCAGAAGAGATACGGGGTTCGGCTTAGGGGGAGCAGCTGTCGGGCATAGCCCTGGATCCGGCGGGTTACGTTCCAGTCCGAGCGGTTCGAGATCGCCCACGGGTAGAGGTACATTCGCACCAGGCCGGTGTAGGCGAGCATGTCGCCCTGACCATAGGTGAACGCGTTCCAGTGACAGAGGACCTCGCCCCCGCCACTATCGCGCCAGACGAAATCCAGGGTCCGTTCCTTCTTCATGAGGACGGCCGCGCTCGAGCTTTCCCATTGGCGGTGCCACCTGAAGGGCCAGTCGCAGCCCGTGAACAACATCCCATCGAGCCGCGTAATGGCCGTCTGGGTGAAGCCGGCAGCGTTGAGGAGCGACGGCAGGGAGTGAGAGCAGCCGAAGCTGTCCGGGAAGTAGGCGATCGTCGGCTCCGGCGACATCCCGTTGGCGCGAAGCCACTCCTGCCCCATGAGCCAGTCTCTCAGGATGGCTTCCGTTGAGGTGATGAGCGTGTCGGCTGTCGTGACGCCGGTGCTGGTCAAGCGCAGCCGCCCGCTGTTGATGAGCGACTGGATCATGCCGCGACGGTCAGGACTGGCCTCCCAGTACTTCTGCAGGAAGAACAGGCACTCGAGGGAATAGACCCGCCGAGGGTCCCGCGTGAGCTCATCGAGCGCCGCGTCCAGGTTGCGGCGCACATGGCGGTCGAAGTACTCGTCCCAGGTGAGCAGCCAATCCGGGTCCCAATGGCTGCTTTCGGCGAAGATCAAGACATGTTGGGCATCAGCGGGGAAACCCAACTTGGCGCGCAGTGCTTGTTCCTGCGCTTGGCCCTTCAGGTCTCGCGCATCGTCCGGCACGCTGCCCTCTCTTTCCGTCGGGCCTCGGGCAATCCGTCGGGATGGCGCGCTGCCTCAGGTGTGCGGCAGGCTTACGCCACGACAGAGCCGCGCCCTTCCCTAGGATGCCTGCCAGGCGCGGCTCCCCCCGCCTACTCTTGGGGCCTCCGCTGTCCGCGCTGGCCCCTGGTTCGCAATCGGACCGAACCGGACGCCCCGCGCCATGCCCGGGGCGTCCCCCGAATCAGCGGCTCATCGCGCAGGCCGGGATCAGCCAGCCTGCGCCGAGACCTGCAGCCGCCCTCTATTCAGGAGTGCGCCGGCCACCGTCACCACCGCCGCTATCCCCGCTGCGATCCAGGCGGACGTCGCGACCAGCGGTGCTCCCGCCTGCTTCACCGCGATGCCCACAAAGGCCCACACGATAACCAGCATGTAGGCGATGTCCCCGCGGGTGAGGCTGACCGCGGCGGCGATGACTGTCGCTGCCGCGAGCATGATCACCGCCCATGCCTCAGGGCCGATGCCCCAGCCGCCCCAGTGCAGGTAGTCCAGCACGTCGGTGAGATTGGCCACGGTCGCCACGCTGACCCACCCCAGATAGATGCTGAAGGGGATGTCCACGCACCACTTCTCTGCCACGGACACCGCCCGTCGGCCGATGCCGATCCGCAAGTAGATCGCGATCAGCGACGCCAGCAGCACCAACATGGCTATCCATGTCAGCGTGAACTGCTCATAGTGCCAAAGGAACAGCCAAGCGATGTTGGCGAGGCAGCCCAGCACAAAGAGATAGCCGATCCGCGCCAGCCGAGGGTTCTCTATTTGCGCGGGGAGTGCCTGGTAGACGGCGAAGAGGACGAGCCCCAGGTAGATCAATCCCCAGATGGCGAAGACATAGCCCGCGGGCACGAAGTACACATGGAAGCGATCGGAGATCGAACCCGTTGTCTGCCCGTTCAGAGGCAGCGCGTTGGCCAGCCCATTGACGACGATCGTCGCGACAACGGCGAGCACGTTGAAGGTCTGTCTGATAACGTTGTGGCTCATGACACTTCTCCTGTGTGGGTTGATTCCCGCGGTCTTGGCAGCCGAAGTGATCGCGATCGAGGGACTCTCGGCTTCCCGGCGCCACCTTGCGGGCCCGTGAAGATTCGCATAGCTTCGACTGAAGAACTATCCTGTGGAAAGACGGCCGCCCGTTCAGCGGTCCGGCCCTCTATTGTCGCGCATCCCGGCGGGCAACGTACCGCCGATTCACCGCCCCTTGACTGCGGCGCCTCAGTCGCCCGCCATTTGGACGACGCAACCGCCTATGCCTTCGTCCTCGCCTTGCGTTTGGCTTGGGGTCTCGGCTCGCTTCGGATGATTCGTTCCGTCCTCGGCTTTCCCAGCCTCCGCTCGAATCGGGCGCGAGTCTCCAGGGCAGCCTTCAACGCCTTCCTCTTGCCCCCTGCCGATCGGTCACTGATGCGCATGTAGAGCCGCTTCCCTTTCCAGATCACCTGGACCTGGTAGCCATATCCCCCGTGCTTGCCTGCTCGTTCATACCGACTAATAGACTTGTATCCAGTGTTGGCCATACCACCTCCGCACGCCATTGTAACAGATGACCTTCAGGACAGGGGCGCGATCTTCGACAGATGCCTTAGAGGCCTCAGGTCCTAACGACAAGCTCAAGGCCCATCTGCCATGGAGGTCAACCTGAGGGCAACTCGGGCAGAGAAGGCATAGGGCATTGAGAGCGGAGGCTTGGTGCAGAAGGGCTGTCGGCCCCGCTAGACTCCGTCCGTCAGAGCCCTGGCGAAGGGCCTACGACGATCCTGGCCGCACCAGTGCATCCAAAGAGGTCTGCAGCGCGCCGCCGCGGTCATAGATGACCTTGAAGCCACCCACCAGGACCTGGCGCGTGCCCTGATCCAGCGGGGCCGATGCCCAATCGGGTGCCGCAAAGCCGAATTCGACCTCGGGTCCGCCCTCATACCATGCCCGCAGCGAAGTCACCGCCCCCCAGTCTTCAAGTTGCCATCGCTGGAGGAGCCCCAATGCACGCGCCCAGTCGATGTCCTGTAAGTAGATCTCTGGCTTCCGCACCAGGAGGACAAGATCGATATCTGAAGAGGCGGTGGCAGCGCCCCGGGCGTGCGATCCGACCAGTAGGATCGCTTGAATGTCGAGCCGGGTGGCCGCCCACGCTATGACTCCGCCGAGAAACCCATCGATCGTCAACATGCGGCTGGTCGCGTCACCCGCCAAGCGCTCGCAAGAGCGGGACTTGGCCGGCCGGCCTCCCTTGCCTGAGTGGTCCTGCGGCACCCGGC
>CAYQUY010000153.1:0-6484 GCA_964420755.1 uncultured Anaerolineaceae bacterium | reverse complement strand
CGACTCCCCGGAGGCCAGCGAAGCCGAAGCGCAATTGGGTCTGGGCCGCTGCAGGGCTTGGGCTGACCTGTGTGTGCCTGCTGGCCTTCGTGGTGATCGCCAACAGGCAGAGTCGGGGCCAGCCTTCGGCCTCCGCCTTGAGCGCGCCCAGGACGGCCGTGGCGGCCAACCCCCAGGACGCAGACGCGAGGTTGGCGCTGGCGACCGCCTACGAAGCGGAAGGGCAGCTGCGCACGGCCGTAGACGAGTATGTGAAGGCCGGGAACCTCTTCAGGGCCAGCAGCAGGTATTCGGAGGCGGCCCAGGCCTATGCCCAGGCTCTCAACCTCCAGGGAGGGCCGAGTCAAGCGCCCGCCGAGCTGATCGACCCTCTGATGGAATCGCTGTTCCTTGGAGCTCCCAAGGAGAGCACTTGGCCGCTCGTCGACAGCCTGCTCCAGAAGTATCCGGATTGGCTGCCGCTCCAGGCGATCGCGGCCAGGTCTCTGCTGCACCAGGGGCGCCTTGACGACGCGACGCGCACGCTCAACAGTGTTCTGGGGCGAACGCCGCAGGACCCCGTGGCCCACGCGGTGATGGCAGAGCTGTACCTGATGCAAGGGGATGTGGAGAGGGCGACTCTGGAGGCCGGCATCGCGCGGGACCAACCGGGGGTCCCCGCGTGGCTCCGGCGACATCTCGAGGGCTTGATCCCACCGCAGTAGGCCACTCGAAGACGTGCCCTCTTCCCTTTGGCCGTACCTCTGGTTCCTCTGCGCGCTGGGAGCCCTGATCCCCCTTCAGCATTGGCTGGACCGGCACCTCCAAGGAATGCTGCTTCTGGTCTTCGGCAGCCGCAAACGGGCCTTTTGGGCCTATGCGGTTGTTCTCCTTCCGGGCGTGGCACTCCATGAGGTCAGCCACTGGGTGGCGGCGCGCTTGCTCGGTGTGGCCACGCGCGGCTTCTCGCTGCGGCCAGTGAGACGGGCCGACGGTTCGTTCCGGCTAGGGTACGTCCAGACCGCCAAGGCCGATCCCCTGCGGTCGGTGATCATTGGGGCCGCACCCCTGATAACCGGTGTTGCGGCCTTGATTCTGATCGGCTTCCGCGAGATGGGCCTGGACGCCCTGGGCGGATCCATTCTCGCCGGGGCCTGGAGCGAGGTTCCCCTTCGCGTGCGAGAGATCCTGGCTATGCCCGGCCTGGGTTGGTGGCTCTACCTGGCCCTGGTCGTGAGCAACAACATGATGCCCTCGGAGGCAGACCGGGCGTCGTGGCTGCCCGCGGCCATCCTGCTGGCGGCGATCGGCGGAGCGGTGGCATACCTGGGTTTCGGACCAGCCCTGGCCACCTGGGTCGAGCCGCCCCTCGCAGCAGCGCTGAGCACCCTGGCCAGCGTCTTCACCTTGACCGCCGTGCTGGACATCGTCTTCGGCCTACCGCTCCGGTTTGCGGAATGGCTGATTGGACGCCTCATCGGAAGGGAGATTGTCTACCGACGACGACCCCCTCCCGACCGCGGCGGCTGAGGCCCGTTCAAGCCGTGCCGAATAAGCGGTCTCCCGCATCACCCAGGCCCGGGACGATGTAGCCAACCTCGTTGAGGTGGTCGTCGACGGCGGCCAGGTGAATGGGCACCTCGGGATGCTTGCCATGCAGGTTCCGGATCCCCTCCGGTGCCCCGATGACCCCCACGAATTTGACCTTGCGCACTCCCCAGCGCTCGAGGATGTCAACCGTGGCGACGGCCGATCCACCCGTCGCCAGCATCGGGTCCAGGATCAGTACGACGGATACCGTTGGTTCGACAGGCAGCTTGTTGTAGTACTCAACGGGCTTGAGGGTTCGCTCATCGCGGTAGAGTCCAATGTGCCGGACCTCGGCGGAGGGCATCAACTCCCATACGCCCTCCACCATGCCCAGCCCCGCTCTCAGGATGGGAACCAACCCAATCTTCTCGGTCAACTGCTTGCCATCGGTCTCGGCCAGGGGGGTTTGCACCCGCGATGGGCCTGTGGCCAGGCAAGCGTCGCCTCGTAGGCCAGCAGCGCCGAGATCTCACGCAGCAGTTCCCGGAACTTCTTAGGGTCTGTGTTCTTGTCTCGGAGCTTGGTCAGCTTGTGGGCAACAAGGGGGTGTGCGGAAGGGAACAGGTTGTCGATTTCCATGACCACCTCAGGTGCTCCCGCCGTCGCGGGCCATCCCCTCGCGGCGGAGCACGACGGCTGTCAGATCGTCCTCGAGGTATTGGGCGCAACAGAAGTCGGAGACCCGATCGGCGATTGCCTCGGCTACGGCCCTGGCATGCCACTCGGGCATGCCCTGCACAAGGTTCTCCAGCCGATGGACCCCAAAGAACTGGCCGTCGGTGTCCTTCGCCTCAGTCACGCCATCGGTATAGAGAACGAGCATGGAACCGGGGGCCAGCGTCCTGACGCGCGTCTGGTAGCTCAGACCCTGGTTCACCCCAAGCATCATCCCGTGCTCGGAAAGGCACACCGGCGGCTGGCCGGGAAGGAACAGCAGCGGAGGATTGTGCCCCCCGTTGGCGAAGCTCAGCCTGGCGGGGAGTGGCTCCCAGACACCGTAGAAGACGCTGACAAACATGTCCGCCCTGGAGTCGGCAAAGATCAGCTGGTTGAGCCGCTCCAGGACCACGCCCGGGTCGACGCGGCTGATGGCGATGGAGCGCAGCAGGGTGCGGCAGAGGGCCATGAAGAGCGCGGCCGGCACGCCCTTGTCGGTCACGTCGGCGATGACGATGCCCCAGCGCGGTCCGTCGGGTCCTGGGGCGAGAGGGATGAAGTCGTAAAAGTCCCCGCCCACTTCGCGGGCAACCCTCCAGGTGGCAGCAATCTCCCAACCAGGAGGGGAGGGGAGGTCTCTGGGCAGGAAGCTTTCCTGGATCTGGCGCGCCATGGCCAGCTCGTGTTCAAGCGAGCGGCGAGCGGCAGCGGCCTCAATCAGCCGAGTATTCTCCAGACGTAGTGAGATCTGGTGGGCGATGCTGACCAGGAGGGAGAGGCGGCGCCCAGCCAGCTCCGGTCCTTCAAGGAGGAGGACGCCCAAGAGGGAGGTGCCGTCGCTCAGGGTGACGGCTGTGGCCTCCTGCGCGTCCAGCGGATCGGCCAGCGCCGCCGGCAGCCGCAGGCGGAGGGGGGTTTCGCCCTCGAAGGGGGGCTCGAGGCCCAAGCTGGAGGCAGGGACACGCCGGTCGGCCAGCGCATCCTGCATCTGCCGTCGGAGCCCGGAGACCGGGCCGAGGCGCAGCGATTCGTCGGGCCCTTCGGGCAAGAGCAGGGCCGCCCAGGTCGCGCCGGCCAGAAGGGTCGTCAATTGGAGCACGGCCTGCAGCGCCTCCTCGACGTCGCCGGGCTGGGCGGCGTGCCGGGCGACTTCGAGAAGGACGGTTGTCGTCCAGGCCTCCTCCTGCTGCTGAGCGAAGTTGCGCGCCTCGAGAGTCGCCAGCGCCAGGTGGGCGGCGACGGTTTCCGCCAGGGCGGTGTGCTCCGGTGAGAAGGAGTCGTGGCTGTCGCTGAGGATGTCGAGGACGCCCAGGACACGGTCCTCGACCTTGAGGGGGACGGCCAACTCGGCCAACCCGCAGGCTGAATCGGGAGCGGCCTGGGTGCCCCTCGATGGTGACGCAGTTCGGCTCTGGGTCCTACCTTCCTCCGCAGCCTTCTCCACCAGTGTCTCAGGCACAGCCGGGGAGAGGGCTTCAACATCGACGTCAGACGGCGAGGAGGCGCGCAGGAGAAGGCCCTCCGGGCTGCTCTCGAAGACGCGAACGGAGTGATACTCGAGACCCTGTGAGACCAGGGAGGCGACCTGGCCGAAGAGCTCGTTCAGCGGTTGGAGCGAGACCAGGCGACGAGAGATATCCTTGATTAGCAGGAGCTGCAGTGAGCGGAACTCGAGCTGTGACTTCAGATTGGCCGTGGCGAGAGCGGAGGCAGCGGCGTTGGCCACGATGGTAAGCAGTCTCAGGTGATGCTCTGAAAACGCCTTGCGCTTCCTGCTCTGGATGGCCAGAATGCCAATGACCTGATCTCCCACCTGCAATGGCGCGAAGATGCCCGAGGCGGGCGAATCGCCGGGTTCAGAGGAAGGCTGGATGGGAAGCTGGCCGCGCTCGCGCTCGAAATCGCTGATGAGCAAGGGGCGGCCGTTCTCCCGCACCCAAGCGATAGGACCATCCTGTTCGGGCAGGGAAGCCAAGACTTCGTCGTCAAGGCGCTCTCCGTCGCGAACCCAGATGAGCGTCTGATAGTCGCCCCCCTCGAAGGTACCCATCTGGAAGAATTCCGTCTCAATCAGGCGGGCTGCTTCCTGGTAGGCGACCTCCGCCAGCTCCTCCAGATCGAGGGGAGCGACAGCAAATGCCCTCCCGGTGTCGGCCAGCCCCGCCAGCTCGGCGGCACGATGCTGGAGAACCCTGTGGGAGAGGTAGAGGCGCAGCAGGGCGGCCAGCGACAGGAGGAGGACCGCGCCCAGCACAACAGCGTCGAGAGGGTGGGGCAGGTTGAATGCCAAGCGGACGGGTGCCTGCGCGATCAAGCCGGACACGGATCCTCGTCCCTTCAGGACGTGGCAGGCTGGCTGCGCTTGAGCATCCTCAGCCTGTTGCTCCCGGCCTGCCGGTGATACTCGATTTCGTCCATTACACGATGGATGATGAGTAGGCCGAGGCCTCCGACCGGAGGATCCTCCGCGCTCCAATCCGCTGGTTGAGGTCTGGAGGCCGGGTTGAACGGTGGAGCGCTGTCCTCGAGCTCAACGGTTAGCTCCCCTGGCTTGGCGCGTGCGATAACGGAGATCTTCTGCCCCTCCGACCCGGCATATCCGTGTTTGATGATGTTCTCACATGCTTCGGCCACGGCCAACTCGCAGGCATAGCTCGTCTTGCGGTCAAAGCCAGCGCTTCGGGCCGCGCAGGCAACAAGGGAGCAGACTCGTTCGATCTGATCGAGGCGAGCAGCGATGGTCAGGCTCTGGTCGGCCATAGGAGGCCTATCAGGGTGATGTAGAGCCGCCGTACCCGCAGAAGAAAGCCGCATCCGTGGGGGCTAGGGCTTGGCCGCAATAGCCACGGATACGAATTCGTTCCACGGGGCAGGGCTTTCTCATCACACCCCTAGAACGAGGCGATGGCAGTCTCGCGGGCAGGGAAGGTCTTGAACAGCACGTCCAGACCGGCGATCGCGATCGACTCGCTGGCCTGCTCTGCCGGCTGGGCTAGAACCAGCTCACCACCCGCCTGACGCGCCTGCTTGAGGGCATGAACCATGACCCGCAGGCCGCTGGACGACAGGAAGTCGACGGCGGCCAGATCCAGCGCCACGTTGTGATGCCCCTTGTCCATAAGGCCTTTGATGGCGATGTCCAGCTCTTCAGAGGTGGTCGAGTCGATTCGTCCCCTCACCGTGACGACGGCAACGCGCTTGTACTCTTGGATGGAGATATCCACGTATGCCTCCTGATAGCTGGCCTAAAGGCTGCGACGGACGACGAACCGGGCGAGTTCACCAAGAGCCTCACGCTCTGGGGTATCAGGCATTTCGGCAAGAGCGGAGACGGCCTCCTGCGCCAGATCCTCCGCCTCCTGAAGCGACTTCTCGATCGCGCCCGACCCCCGGATGGAATCGACGAGATGCAGGAGGCCGCGTTCCTCGAGCCGGCCGCCATCCAGGATCTGGGCCAGGTTGGCGTCGGACGGATGAGTCTCGAGGTAGCACAGCGCCGGGAGGGTGATCAGACCTTGTCTGAGGTCGCTAGCGACCGGCTTGCCGACCTGTTCCTGGTCACCGACGAAGTCGAGCACGTCATCCACGATCTGGAACGCCAGGCCGACATGGTAGCCGTAGACCTTCATGGCCGAGACCGGATCGGGACCGCGATCGCTGAGCATCGCTGCCGCCTCCGTCGCCAGCTCGAAGAGGGAGGCCGTCTTGGCATGGATCCGGCGGAAGTACTCCTCCCTGGACTCGGATCCGCGCTTGTGGAAGAGCTGTGCAATCTCGCCGTCGACGATGGTCATCAACGTTTGGGCGAAGATCTCCATCAGGGGCAAGGAGCCGGTCTGGGCCGCCAGCTGGGCCGCCCGGGCGAAGACGTAGTCGCCGGTCAGGACGGTTGCCCCGGGCGTCCAGCTGGCGTTGAGCGTCGGTAGGCCCCGGCGGAGTAGGGAGCCATCGATCAGGTCGTCGTGGACCAGCGTGGCGGTGTGGAGCATCTCGATCGCGGCCGCCAGGGTGACCGTGCGATCGGGGTCAGCCCCGAGCATGGCGCCGGTGAGCAGGGCGAGGGTAGGGCGAATCCGCTTTCCCCCCGAGGACAGCAGATGGTCGATCGCCGCGTCCAGGTTCGGCTGATGCGGCGTCCCCCCAAGACGCATCCGCGCCTCGACCTGCTTCATCGGCGTGCGAACGAGATCAAAGAAGGCGACCGCGGTCGTTTCCATGATTCCAGCCGAACAGGACTGCAGCATTGGCCGTGGTTGTC
>CAYQUY010000152.1:0-6548 GCA_964420755.1 uncultured Anaerolineaceae bacterium | reverse complement strand
TGCCCAGCCCGGCCTGGCGCAGGAACGGCCATTCAGCGCCGAACCCACCCTGCCTCGAGCGATTCCCGCCTGGAGACGCAAGGCCTCGGCTCTCCTGCACGAGGCTGGCGGCCTGTTCGCCGCTGGTTTCAGCCGGCTGGTGGAATGGCTTGGCCGCCTGGCACCAGGAGCCTACGAGCCTTCCCGTTCCGCCTCCTTCGAGCCCGGGCTCCTGGCCATAACGGCCGTTGCCGTGCCCCTCGTCGTGGTGACCATCGCCAGCGTTGTCTATTTCCATCGCGGGCGGGCGGAGCAGTTCCAGCAATACCTCGATTTGGCCAAAGCCGCAGCCATCTCCGCACAGATGAAAACCTCTCCCGAGGAGGCCTGGCCCGAGTGGCAGGCCGCCCTGGACTGGCTCGACCGGGCGGAACGGTACCGCCAGACGGATGAGTCGCAGGCGCTGCGGCAGCAGATCGAGACCGAACTCGACCGGATCAACCAGGTCGTCCGACTGGACTTCCAGCCCGCCGTCAGCGGTGGCTTTGGCAGCGGAGCGCGGCTGACGGCTTTGGCGGCCACGGCCACTGACCTGTATGTGCTGGACGCGACTCGCCAGGTGATCTGGCGGGCCTGGTCCACCGGCCGAGGCTACGAGCTTGACCGCGGCTTCGAGTGCCTCGACGGCCCAGGCAGCGTCCCGGGGATGAGCTCGCCGGTCGACCTGATCCGCCTGGACGAGCCGGGGGCCCTGCCCGGTCCGGGGATTGTGGCCATCGACGAGGATGGAACGCTGCTCTACTGCGCCCCGGACAGCCCGGCCGCCTCCGGCCAGTTAACCGCGCCTGCCGGTGGCTTCAAGCAGATTCAAGCCCTCGATCTCTTCGGTGGCTATCTCTACGTTCTCGATGTCCAGAGCAACGCCGTCTGGATGTATAGTTCCAGCGGCGGGATCTTCGGTTCCACCCCGCAGATGTACTTCAGCGACGAGGTCCCCGACCTGAGCACAGCCGTCGACCTGGCCATGGTCCAGGATCAACTCCTGATTCTGTACGCCGACGGGCATCTGGACAGCTGTCAGCGTTTCGTCGACGAGGGCGGCGCTCGCGTCGATTGCCAGTCCCATGTCCGCTTCCAGGATGAGCGGCCAGGCCGCCAATCCACCGATCGCATCCCCGAAGCCACGCCGGTGGAGATGCTCTACTGCCCGCCACCCGAGCCGTCGCTCTACTTCCTGGATAGCACGAGCAACAGTTTCTACCGTTATAGCCTGCGCCTGGTATACCAGGGGCAGATCCAGCCCAGCGAGGCCTTTGAAAGCACGCCGAGCGCCTTCACGCTCGATCCGATGCACGACCTGTTCGTGGCCGTGGACGACCAGGTCTACTTCGCTCAACCCGAGCAGTAGACCGACTTTGACAACCCTTTCCGGCGACGCTAGAATTCCGGGAAGGTCCGAACTTCAGGAGAGGCGCCCTTGAGTCGTTGGCCGGGGAAGTACGCGATTGCCCTGACCGGCAACATCGCTACCGGAAAGAGCGTCGTGCGCAAGATGCTGGAGCACCTTGGCGCCTACGGCATCGACGCGGATGCATTGGCCCACCGCGCCATGGCCAAGGGAGCTCCGGGTTTCAACGTCATCGTTCGGGCCTTCGGCGAGTGGATCCTGGACGATGAAGGGCAAATCGACCGCGCCCGTCTGGCGAAGCTGGCGTTTGCCGATCCCCGTGCGCTGGAACGCCTGGAATCGATTATTCACCCACTGGTGGGGCTGGCAGTTGACGTCCTGATCCGGCGGGCCACGCAGAAGGTGATTGTCATCGAGGCGATCAAGATCCTCGAATCGGATCTGGCCACGGGCTGCGATGCCATCTGGGTGGTCGATGCCCCCGAAGATCAGCAGATCGCCCGGCTGATGCACAAGCGCAAGCTCACCGAGGCTGCTGCCCGTCAGAGGATCGCGGCCCAGTCACCCCAGGCGCTCAAGCTGCGAGCTGCCAAAGTTGTCATCCACAACAACGGGTCCTTCGAGAGCACCTGGGAACAGGTCCAGAACGCCTGGGCCAAGCTCCCCCGAGCGGTCGAGCCGTTGCTCAGGCCGCCGCCGCCGGCGCGGCCCGGTCAACTGGTGGTGCGGCGCGGGCGCCCTCAAGACGCAGACCAGATCGCGGCCTTCATCACCCGCGTCACGCATGGCCGCCGGCGGATGACCCGGTCGGATGTAATGGCAGCGTTCGGGGAGAAAGCCTATCTAATGGTCGAGCGTGACGGGAAGCTGGCCGGCGTAGCCGGCTGGCAGGTCGAGAACCTGGTCACGCGCATCGACGAGTTCTACTTCGACCCCGGCCTGCCAGTCGTCGAAGCCATCCCCATCCTGATGGAAACGGTCGAGACCGCCTCGACCGAACTCCAGAGCGAGGTCTCCCTGCTATTCCTCGCCCCTTACCTTGCCCGCCATGAGGGCGCCTGGCGCGCCGCCGGCTACCGCCCGCAGAGGCCCGAGGGCCTGGGCGTGCGCGCCTGGCAGGAGGCGGCTTACGAATCGCTGCGCCCCGGCGCCTCGCTTTGGTATAAGCGCTTGCGCGAAGACCGCGTCCTACGCCCGGTCTAGTTTCCCCCTCGCGTCGCGTTTCCCGACTGAATAGAGATGAGCTTGTCGTGCTTCGGCCCCTCTCGGGGCCATAGCCTCGCCAGCGTCTTTCCCAGCCCCATCCGCTGCCCTCGCACCGCAGCCCGGCGAAGGCGAGAGCCTCCGCGGTTAGGTGGTCGGGGCAGGGTAGGGGAGAGGTCCGCAAGGAGGCGCGCCAGGAGCTCGGGGGGCTACCACCAGACGCGAAAGGAATCCCGGGCCGAGGCCTCCAGGTCAGCGAAGACGACCGAGAATTCGAGGGCCACACTGCTTCCCGGTGGCACGCCCGTGTAGCTCAGGGTCAGCCGGCTCAGTCCTTGCTCGTCGGTGACCGGCATGACAACCGTCCGATCCCCGGCTGGGAAATGAGCCGTCAGCACAATGGCCGCGCCGCGGACCGGCATCAGATCCTGGTCGCGCACGAGGACGAACACTTGCTGCGCGCCTTCGGAGACGGAGAAGGAATGCCATACCGAGGAGGATACCTGGAGGTCTGTCACCTCGTAGAGTGTCGGATCGGCGGGAGGCACTGCGCGGAGCAACGCCGGGTCAAAGCCCATGGCTGCAAAGTGCACCCGGCCGAGAGCCGCCACCCGAACGCGGCTCCCGCTGGCGCCCTCCGGGCACCAATCCAGCCGCAGGTTCTGGAAATACTGGACGATCCGGCCGTTCTCCAGGGTGAACTCCGAGATGGGGAAGCCGAACAGCGACGGGCCACCATGGGCCAGGAAGAACTCCTCGAAGGCATAGCAGACGCTGTGGCCCGATTCGGGGTAGAACTGGCAGCCTAGGCTCGCGCCCGAGTGGCGGGCACCCGCCTCCAACGGAGGCTGCCAGCCACCCACCGCCTCCCCCAACGCCCCCAATCGGACCGAGGCCGCAAGGCCCGACGAGGCAGGAGCCAGCTCCAGCCGCGCGTTCTCCGTGTACTGGATCAACCATCCGCTGCCGGGCTCCACAAACCCTTCGGTGATCGGGTAGCCGAGAATCTCCGGGCCCCCGTGCTCGTCGAAGTAGGCGACCAATTCGGGCGCCAATGTATGACCGGTCTCGGGGTAGTACCTCCCACCTCCGCCCGCCGAGACGGCGGGCGGCGCGCCAATAAACCCGGCTGCCAGCGTATGACTGGTCTCGGCGTAGTACCTCCCACCTCCGCCCGCCGAGACGCCGGGCGGCGCGCCAATAGACCTGGCCGCCAGGGCAAGGAGGACAAGAGCTACCCCAACCATGCGTCTCATGCCACTCAACCGGGCCGTCATTATAGGGACCTGCGACCGGGGCGCAAGCTATCACTCAGAGGATGGCGAGGGCCGCTCGCAATGGCGGCCGTCGCTTTCGGTGTGAACCGGCTGGCCCCGCCGCGGGCATGGCTTCCTCTCGCGGCCGCGAGGCTCTGCGCGCCCTCACACTTCAGACTGGCTGTCCGGTCCGCATCCGGCAGTAGGAGTCGTAGCGCTCCGGACTGATGAGGCCCCGGTCCACAGCCACGGCCACGGCGCACCCCGGCTCATGCACGTGAGTGCAGTCGCTAAATGCGCACTGGGCCACCAGATCCCTCATCTCCGGGAAGTAGGCATCCAACTCCTCCGGCTCGACGTCCCACAAGCTGAACGCCTTGAGCCCGGGTGTATCGGCCACGTAACCCCCGCCCTCTAGGGCGAGCAGCTCAGGCACCACGGTCGAATGATGCCCTTTGCGCGTTTGGCGCCGGATCGCGTGCGTGCGCAACCCGAGCCCTGGCTGGATGGCGTTGAGTAGGCAGGACTTGCCCACGCCCGAAGGTCCGGCCAGCACCGTCAGCTTGTCGGTCAGGGCGCGTTTGAACGCGCGGAGCCCCTTCCCGGTCTTGGCCGAGGTGTAAAGGACCCGGTAGCCAATCCGGTCATACTCGCCGAACTCCTGGCGAGCGCTGCGCGGCTCGACCAGGTCAAGTTTGTTGGCGCAGATGAGGGCGGGAAGGTTCTGCCGTTCAGCTGCGACCAGAAAGCGGTCCAGCATGCGGAAGTTGGGGTCTGGGTCGGCGCAGGCGAAGACGAACATAGCCTGGTCCGGGTTGGCCACGATCACCTGCTCGGCTACCCGTCGTGGCCCCGGCGCCCGACGGGAAAGGACGCGTTGGCGAGGCTCGATTCCCTCGAGGGAGCCCGTGCCATCCTCAAGCAGACGGACCCGTACCCGGTCTCCGACGGCGGCGACGTCGGTGTCCTGCCGCGGCCGCTTGAGGCGGCCGCGCAACCGGGCGACGACCGGGCCCTGCTCGGTCTGGACGGTGAAGAACCCCGACTGGGCACGGATGATCAGACCGGGGAGGGTGTTCTCCTTCGGCACAGGCCTACTCGGGCGGGGGTGTCGGCGTTTCGGTGACGGCTCCCTCCGGCCCCTCGGTCGGTGTGGGCGTGCGCGTGACGCCAATCTCCGCCTCCCAAGGATAGAGCGAGCGTGGGCCCCCGAAGAAGTAGCACTCAACCACCCGGCGGAAGATCGGCGCCGCCCACTCCGAGCCTTCCCCCTGGTACTCTGCCAGAACAACAACTGCGATGTCCGGCTTGTCGTGCCGACCTTCGAAGGTATAGCCGGTGAACCAGGCGTGCGGATACTCGGACCCGCTCTCAGCCGTCCCCGTCTTGCCGGCGATGTTGATGTCCAGCCCAAGGAAGCGACGGCGGGCCGTGCCGTGGTCAGCGCGGACGACCTGCACCATCGCCTGTTGGATGGCCTGCAGGTTCTCGGGGCTGATGGGCAGCGTACCGTCGGCCTGAGCTGCCGCCTGGTAGCTGGGCCCGCCGGTGGCACCCTGGATATGGTCGATGAGGTACGGCCGGTAGAGGGTTCCGCCATTGCCCACGGCGGCCGTAAACCGCGCCACCTGGAGCGGGGTCACGTTCAACGAGGCCTGGCCAATTGCGAGCTGCACCGAGTCCCCGGGCGCCCATTCGGCCCCGGTGGTCTGGAGCTTCCACTCGGGATCAGGGACCAGCCCCGGCCAGTCGCCAATCTCGAGGCCGGTGGCAGCGCCCAGGCCGAAGCTCCGAGCCATGTCAGGAAGTGCGGTCGGCAAGCCCAGGTTGAAGAGGTCCAGGCCGATGTGCCAGAAGTAGGGATTGCAGGAGCGCTCGAGCCCCTGCATCAGCGTGATCTCGCCGTGCGCGGCCAGGTCGTGGGTGACCGTCCAGTCGTAAAGGGTCACACCGGGCAGCTCCGTGAACTCGCCGTTACAGGTGTAGCGCGTGTCAGCAGTGTAGTATCCCGACTGGAGTGCCGCGGCCATGGTGATGATCTTGAACACCGAACCGAGGGGGTAGCCGCTGCGGCCCGAGCCGTTCGCCCGGTTGATGAGCGGCTGATTGGGGTCGGCGAGCACGTCACTCAGGATCTGCCAGTTGGGGTTGGCCGTGTCGAAGAGGTTGGGGTCGAAACCGGGCGAAGAGACCATGGCCAGGACGGCACCGGTGTCCCGCTGCAGGACGACGATCGCGCCGTTGAACCCGGAGATCGCCTGCTGCGCCTGAAGCTGCAAGGTCCTGTCGATCGTCGTGTAGAGGGCCTGAGGCGGCTGTGCCTCGCGCGAGGCCACGGTGCCCACGATCTGCCCGGCAGGGTCGGTGACGTAGAGCGTGCCGCCAGGCTGGCCCCGCAGCACGTCCTCGTAGACCAGCTCCAGTCCCGTCTGGCCGACGAATTCATCGCCGGCGTAGCCGCGCGCCTGGTAGTCCTGAAGCTGGTCCTGCTGAATCTGGGCGACGTAGCCGACCGTCTGCGGGGCGAGCCCGCCTGACGGGTAGTAGCGGGTGGAGTACACCTCCCACCCCACCCCGCCCACCGCGCTCAGCGTGGCCTCGACGGCCTGAAAGTCCTCCAGTGCGACTTCCCCCAGGGGAACCCGCCCGTCCGGCAGGGCGTATTCGTACAGGGCCCGGATCGAGTCGGGTCGGCGACCCAG
>CAYQUY010000151.1:0-6577 GCA_964420755.1 uncultured Anaerolineaceae bacterium | reverse complement strand
CGCTTGGCTAGCTAGAAGGTCTACCAGCCGGCGAGGAACTGCTCCCAGGCCTGGTTCTGGGGCAGGTGCCGGGCGAACAGGTAGGAGGGGGTGGCCCTAGGCTCGCCAGGCGGGCGAAGGAGGCTCATGTGCGCCTCGCGGAGCATGCGCCCGCCTTTCCTGAGGTTGCAGTCGGCGCACGCCGTGACGAGGTTGGTCCAGGTATGATCGCCACCCCGATGCCGCGGGGTAACGTGATCGATGGTCAGGTGGGAGGACTGGCGCCCGCAGTACTGGCAGCGGTGGCCGTCGCGGCGGAAGATCTCGCGTTTCGTCAAGCGGACGCGGGGCCGTGGCCGCCGAACCATGTATCCAAGGCGGATGACGGAGGGGCGGGGAATCGTCAGGCGCACCGTGCGGACGTAGCCTCGGCCGTTGAGGAGCATCTCGGCTTTGCCGGCGACGAGCAGGCAGAGGGCGCGCCGCGTCGTGCAGACGTTGAGAGGCTCGAAGTTCGTATTGAGGACCAACACCGGCGTGTTCATCGGCACCGCCCCGATTTCCGGCGGATTATACCATCGTCGGAATCGGGGACAAACCATCTGGCAGGGGGCTCGGCGGGTCCCTTCCGGGGTAGCCAGCGCCGCGTGTGAGCACTCCTGCATTGGCGGCCTCGAGAGACGGAATCCGCCTTTCTGGACAACGGGCTGCCTTTGGCGTATAGTTCTGGACAGCCCACAGCCTTGAAGGGAGGAACGAATCCATGGACAGGATACGACGCGAGTTCAGCACTCTGACCCTCGTCATGATTCCGGTAGCCATCGCCATCAATGTCGCCGTCGGCCAGCTGGTTCTCTTCCTCAAGCTGCCGCTTTACCTTGATTCCATTGGGACCGTGTTGGTAGGCGTTCTGGCCGGGCCATGGGCCGGGGCGGTCACGGGCTTCCTGTCTAACGTCATCTGGACGATCAGCGGCTGGTATCCACCGGCGATCGCCTTCGGCGGCGTGGCCGCGATCATCGGGGCGTTGGCTGGCGCTTTCGGGCGCGTGGGATGGCCGAAAGTGTGGTGGAAAGCCATCTTGTCGGGCCTGTTGACGGGGCTCATCGCCGCACTGATCTCCGCCCCAATCGCTGCCTACGTCTTCGGGGGCGTGATGGGAAGCGGCACGGATGTCCTCGTGGCCATGTTCCGGTCATTCGGGGCGAGCGTGCTCCCGGCGAACTTCCTCCAGGGGGCAGTCTCCGACCCACTGGACAAGATTGTCACCTACCTGATCGTCTGGGCTACGCTGCAGGCTCTTCCCATCCGTTTCAAAGGGCGCTTCAGCAACCTGGCCCAGTCCTGAGGACGGTGGTCTCGGCGCTCATGAGTCCAGAAGACTGAGGATCTCCAGTCGGGGGCCTCAACCCGGGTTCGCAGCCGGGGAGAGACCCCCGATCTATGATCCGCCAAGCCGAGGAATACGGCTGCAGCAAGGGGCCGATGGCAACCACTTCCGCCTGACGCAGCAATGTCGGTAATCCTCTACCGCCCCAGTGATACGGGTCTACAGCAGGCGAATCCGGTCACGAAGCTTGTCCTGGCTGGCGTCTTCCTCCTGTCCGCCGCCACCCTCCGATCGTTGACGTTGCTGCTGGCAGTCTTCGTGATCGGGATCATACCTCTGGCAGCCTGGAGCCGTGTGCTGACCGCGCTTCTCCGCACCTGCGCCCGGCTGATCTGGCCTTTTGCCCTGTCGCTGAGCGTCATCCAGGGTTTCTTCACGCCGGGGAACACCTACCTTCTGGTACTCGGTCCGCTGTCCTTGAAGCTGGAGGGCCTGATAGCCGCAGCCATCTTCACCAGCCGGATTCTGGTCGGGCTTGGGGCTGCCACCCTCTTGATGCTCACCACCCGGCCCGACACGCTGATGCTGGCGCTCGTCCAGCGCGGCCTGCCGCGCCAGGTCGCCTACATCGTGGTGACTGCCCTCCAGATCATCCCGAGCTTCCAGGCCAAGGCCCAGGCCATCCTGGATGCCCAGCGTTCGCGCGGGCTGGAGACCGAGGGTGGGTTGGGCCGCCGGGCACGGGCATTGATCCCGCTGATCGGGCCTCTCGTTCTGGGCAGCCTGATGGCGCTTGAAGAGCGTGCGATTGCGCTTGAGGCCCGGGCGTTCATGCGCCCAGGCCCGAGGACCAGCTTGCGCACGGTCCCCGACTCGCGGTTGCAGGCCGTTGTCCGCTGGCTTCTCGTAGTGATCATGGTCCTCTTGGTCGTCTATCGGGTGTTCTAGGGTGGCAGGTGTGATCGAGATCTCGGGGCTGTCTTTCACCTACGCCGGAGCCAGCTCGCCTTCCTTGCGCCAGATCAGTCTGTCGATCGAGGCCGGCCAACTCTGTGCCGTCGTCGGCGCCAACGGAGCCGGAAAGACCACCCTGTGCTACGCGCTGACGGGCTTCATCCCCCACTTCTATCGCGGCGCCCTCGAAGGCTCCGTTCGACTCGCGGGAAAGGATGTGATCCAGGCTTCTCCAGCGGAGCTGGCGGGAGAGGCCGGCCTGGTTTTCCAGAATCCCTTCAATCAGATCACGGGAGCGCGTTTCACCGTCCGGGAAGAGGTAGCCTTCGGGCTGGAGAACCTGGCCGTTCCCCGTGAGGAAATGCTGAAAAGGGTGGACCAGGCGCTGACGACCACTGGGTTGCTGGAGCTCGCCGAGCGCTCTCCTTTTGCTCTCTCGGGAGGGCAGCAGCAGAGGCTGGCCCTCGCCTCGGTCCTGGCCATGCAGCCTCGCCTTCTGGTTCTGGATGAGCCAACCTCGCAGCTTGATCCCGCCGGAACCCGCGAGGTCTTCGCCGCCCTGCGCGACATGGCTGCGGAGGGCAAGACAACGATCGTTCTCACTGAGCATAAGCTGGCTCATGTAGCGGCGTTCGCCGATCGGGTGATTGCTCTCGCCGAGGGACAGATTGTGGGGGACGGGCCTCCGGCGGAGGTACTGACCTCCTCGCTTCTCAGGTCCTGCGGCGTCGGCGAGACGCGCTACACCCAGGCTGCTCGCCGGGCCCAGGCCCGGCAACTGGTGCCGGCGGAGAGGCCACTCCCCGTGACCCTTGACCAGGCGGTCAGGTTCTTCCGATGAATGTGCGCTTCGAGTCGGTCTCATTCAGCTATGCGAGCGGCGTCGAGGCGCTGCGTGGCATCGACCTGGCGATCCAGGACGGCCAGGCAGTCGCCGTGATCGGCGAGAACGGCGCTGGCAAGACCACGCTGGCCAAGCATGTGAACGGGTTGCTCAGGCCGAGCCAGGGCAAGGTGTGGGTCGGCGACTGGGACACCAGTCAGAAGACGGTGGCTCAGTTGGCAAGAAGGGTCGGCTACGTCTTCCAGAATCCGGACGACCAGCTCTTCGAGAAAAGCGTCAGGTCGGAAGTAGCCTTCGGTCCGCGCAATCTAGGTCTGCCAGCAGCGGGGATTGAGGCGGCCGTCGATGCGGCGCTGGCCAAGGTAGGCCTGGTGTCTGAGGCCGGCTCCCATCCTTACGACCTGCACGTGTGTCAGCGCCGTTTCGTCGCCCTGGCGGCCACGCTAGCCATGGATACGCCCATCGTGATCCTGGATGAGCCGACAACAGGCCAGGATTCTGCCGGCGTCGAGCGAATGGGAGAGATCGTGGAGTCCCTCAAGACTGAAGGGCGGACCGTGATCACGATCTCACATGACCTCGACTTCTGCGCTGAACATTTCGGGCGGGTCGTGTTGATGTCCCGCGGCAGGATTCTTGCTGACGGTCCCGCGAAGGAAGTGATGTCGCGAGGCGATATTCTGGCACAGGCCGATGTGGAGCCACCACAAGTCGTCCAGCTATCCCAGGCGCTCTCCCTGGCGGAGATTCCCCTGACCGTTGAGCAATTCACCGCCGTCTTCGCGGAGTCGCGGGCGAGGTGAGGTGAGGCTATGATCATCATCCTTGGGGACTTGATCGCCGACTTCAGTCTGCGCATCCGCTCCTTCCCGGTCATAGCGGGGAGTATGCAGCGGGTCGAGTACCTTGAGCTCGGTCCCGGCGGGGCCACGAACGTGGCCATCGCCGCAGCTCGCCTGGGATTGCCCGTGGGATGTCTCGGCGAGGTAGGGGGCGACCGCTTTGGAGAGATTGTCTTGCAGGGGCTACAGGCCGAGAGTATCGATACCTCGGGGATTCACGTTCTGCCCGGCCAGGAGACGCCGGTGGCTGGGGTCGTGGTCGACGCGCGGGGGGAGCCGGCCTACTTGGGATACCCCGGGAACCTGAGGCTGGCCGAGCTGCCGGAGGCGTGGCGGGAGACCATCGCCAAATCCCAGGGGCTCTTTGTGGACGGTTGGGTTGACTACCAGGAAGCGAGCGGCGTGATCCTGGGTGGGCTGCGCTCCGCCCGGGAAGGGGAGGTGCCCTCGTTCTTCGACCCTGGTCCGGGCAACCCTGCTGTGGACAACGCCTGGCATACCGAGGCGGCGGCCCTGGCCACCGTCCTCATCGCCACCGAAGAGGAAGCCCGCGCCCTCTCCGGCATTACCGATCCGTTTGCCTCGGCCGAAGCCCTCCTTTCGCGCGGCCCTCAGTTGGTCGTGGTCAAACGCGGCGTTGCCGGGTGCCTGCTCGTGCGCCGGGACGGGTTTAACGTCGCACCGGGCATGCCGGTCGAGGCCCGGGATGCTACCGGCGCGGGCGATGCCCTCGATGCGGCCGTGATCTACGGCTTCCTGCGCCACCTCTCCCTAGAGAATCTGGGAGCACTGGCGAACGCAACCGGCGCGGCCAAAGTCCAGAAGCTTGGCACGGGCCGCAACATGCCCACCCTGGCGGAGATCGAGAACGTGCTGGAGCGATTCGGCCGCGACCCAGTGACCTTGCTCCGATAACGGGGCCCGGTTTTCCCTTGCTCCTCATTCGTAGGCTGACAACAAGCAGCGGGTGACCCGTCAGGGCCGCAGGATCGGAGCACACCGGCGTTCAAGGTCGTGGGACGCCGGCGTCTGGGCTTGAGCGGGGCTAGACGACCCTTTCCCGCATCTGGGAGCTGATGAAGTCCATCGTGGCGACGACGATGGCGATCGCTACCATCTGGGCGCTGGCAGCCCGGTAGTTGAGCAGGTTGATGTTCTGCTGGAGAAGGAACCCGATGCCACCGCCGCCAGCAAAACCGATGATCGTGGACATGCGGACGTTGATGTCCCAGCGGTACATGGTGAAAGAAATGAAGGGGGGGATGATCTGCGGCACCACGCCGTAGATGATGGTCTGGAGGCGATTGGCTCCCGTTGCCGTGATGGCCTCGATCGGGCCGGGGAGGATGCTCTCGACCTGCTCGGAGTACAGTTTGGCCAGGGCGGCGATGCTGTGCAGGGAGAGCGCCAGCACGCCGGCGAAGGGGCCGATGCCCACCCAGACGGCGAAGACGATGACCATGATCAAGGCTTCGATCGACCGCAGGGTGTTGAAAACCGTGCGGGAGATGTAGTACATCACCAAGCCAACGGGGAGGGGGCCACCGTGGCCAAAGCGCAGGGCCAGAGCCAAGCCGATGGCGGTTCCGACCAGAGCGGGGATCCAGATGGTCTTGACCGGGTCGGAAATGACATACAGCCAACCGATTCCGGAACCGATCAAGGCGGCCAGACAGGCGCCGGCGCCTGCGGCCAGCAAGACATCAACAGGCGTCGACAGGGCGGGGGGCAGACGCTGATCCAGCGCCTTCCCAACCCGGCTGGCCACCCCTGCCATGATGCCAGCTCCGGCCAATCCGCACACGAGCGTAATGATCAGGCTCAGGATGTTCCCCAGGTCGGCGACGAAGGATCCCAGGAAGTTCAAGGGCCCCAGACGAGCGGCCAACCCCTGGCCGACCGAAGTCGCCAGAGACCCCAGCAAGTAGACAGAGACGACGCCCACAAATGCCGTTGCCACAAGGACGGTCGGCCGAAGCGTTCGCACGATGCGGCCCGGGGGCGTCACCTCTTCCTGGGGGAGCGCCCAGCGCGCCCCGAGAACGATCAGCGTGGCGCCGACACCGAAGCTCAGGAGGTTGCCCCAGGGATTCGTGCCCAGAGCCGCGGCGAGGTCGCCTGCCCACCGCGAGGCGCCCGCTCCCACCACAACGCCCACTGGGACGGCGATGATGGCCAGGGCAATTCCGCCCACCCGGGAGGTGATATCCATCATCAGGTTGCGGGCAGCCAAGAAGCTCAGAGGCATCGCGATGGCCGTGCCCAGCGTCGTGGCCAGCAGCGCCATGAAGACCGTCTCGATGATCTTATCCCAGGTATCGTACGCGGTTTGAGTGAGATGCGGCGAGCCCACGCTGTGGTAGCTGGAGGCCCGGATGTGCTGGACCTCCTCATTTGGCCGCTCGGGGAGCTGGGCAGTCAGCAGGAAATGGCCCGATCCGTCGGTTTGGAATTCCGCCATCCTGAGCGTGACCTCGGTCGGGGGGATGAGGAAGATGGTACCCCGGATGTGGGACTCGAAGTTGAAACCCTCAATCTGGATTTCTGCGCCCGCGTTGGCGCATTGGGGATTCAGGACCATGTAAGCGGCGCTGGTGTCTGGCTGCGGGAGTTCGAACGCTCCCTGAG
>CAYQUY010000150.1:0-6584 GCA_964420755.1 uncultured Anaerolineaceae bacterium | reverse complement strand
GGTCCATCGGGTGTGGAGGAATCATGCGAGCCCCGGCGTCCTCGCTGGGGCTCGCGGCGTGCGCCGAGATGCTGGCGTTGGAGGGCCACCCTTGCAGCGCAAGGACATCAGTGAGGCAGAGCCTCGCCCGATGGTGCTACTTGGTCCATCGGGTGTGAAAGACCCCTTCGCGGTCGAGGCGGCGGTACGTGTGAGCCCCGAAGTAGTCCCGCAATCCCTGGATCAGATTGGCCGGCAAGAGCTCGCTACGGTAGGCGTCGAAGTAGGCCAGGGAGGCGCTGGCCGCCGGACATGGTAGGCCTGCCTCCAGGAACCTTCGAACCATCCTGCGCCAGGCGGGCTGCCGGTCGGTTAGCGCCTTGCCGAACTGCGGTGCCAGCAGCAGGTTGGGCAAACCAGGCTGCTGCGTGAATGCCCGGCGGATGTCACTCAGCATTGCGGCGCGGATGATGCAGCCGGCCTGCCAGATGCGGGAAATCTCGGCCAGGTCGAGCCCGAACTGGTACCGTTCGGAGGCGGCCCGCAGCAGCGCCATGCCCTGGGCGTACGCGCACAGGATTGAGGCGTAGAGGGCCTGAGGGGCATCCTGGAGAGCCGGCTGAATGCCGCTGCGCTGGCGAAGCGGGCGACCCTCGAGCATGGCGGAGGCCGTCACGCGCTCTCCCTTGAGAGAGGATAGCCCCCGGGCCTCGACCGCGGCACTGATCGTCGGAATGGGGATCCCGAGGTCGAGGGCTTCCTGGGCGGTCCAGCGGCCAGTCCCCTTTTGCTCAGCTTCGTCAAGAATGACGTCCACGAGGGGTTGGCCGGTCTCCGGGTCCTTTCGCTTCAGGACCTCGGCCGTGATCTCGATCAGGTAAGAGGCAAGCTCCCCCTTGTTCCACGTCGCAAAGGTCTCGGCTAACTCAGGCGTCGGCACGCGCAGGTCCCGGTGGAACAGGTCAAACGTCTCGGCGATGAGCTGGAGGACCGCATACTCGATACCGTTGTGGACCATCTTGACGTAATGGCCGGCGCCGCGGGGACCGAGGTAGGCGACGCAAGGTGAACCGTCGGGCGCCTTGGCGGCGATGGCTTCAAGGATCGGCGCCACCTGATCGTAGGCCTCTCGGGGCCCGCCGGGCATGATGCTCGGCCCATTGAGCGCGCCTTCTTCGCCGCCCGAGATGCCGACGCCAAGGAACCGGACCCCGCGGGCGGCGAGTTGCTCGAACCTGCGCGTGGTATCGCCGAAGTGCGAGTTGCCGCCATCCAGGAGGATATCGTCCGGTTTCAGGAAGGGCAGGACTTCGCCGATGACGGCGTCGACGGCATCGCCTGCCTTGACCATCAGGACGATCTTGCGGGGTCGTTTGAGGGAGGCCACGAGGTCCTTGAGGCCGAAGAATGGGCGAACGGCTGTGCCCTGGGCCCTCTCGGCGGCAAAGCGCTCGGTGACGGCGCGGGTCCGGTTGAATACCGACACGGCGAAGCCGTGGCGGTCCATGTTGAGCACCAGGTTCTGGCCCATAACGCCCAGGCCGATTAGGGCGATGTCTTGTTGATCCATGGGTCCTCCTGAGTCCTGGCAGGCTGCGGAAGAGGGCCAACGCGAGACGGGAAGCCTTGGGCAATGCTGGCATCCCCCGTGGGCCGTCTTGTCTTCTTCAGGTCAGCTGTTGCCAGCATGCTCCTAGCCCGAAGCGATGAGCTTACGGTAGAGCTTCTGCTGTCTCTCCAAGGCGGCTCGGTAGATGCGGTGGCGATCTGGGTCGGCATGAAAGGCCGGGCCGGTCAACTCGCGGGCCGGGTCCTCCTCGGCCCGAATGCCGAGGCCCTCGAGCGCCACCAAGGCTGCCCCGCGGCAGGAAGCCTCGGCGAAGGGCAAGAGCCGGATGGGTCGGCCGAGGGCATCGGCGATGATCTGGAGCAAGGCCGGGGAGTGAAAGGCCGCGCCCCCGGTGGCGATAAGCTCGTTCGGTTCCGGTGCGAACTTGGCCAGATCGTCGTGAACGAGGGTGATCCTCAAGGCGATCGCCTCCAGCTCGGCCCGCAGGATCTCCAACGGGGTCGTGCTGAGTGAGAGGCCGCTGATCACGGCCCGGACGTCGCCGGCCCACCCCGGGCTGCGCTCCCCGGCGAGGAAGGGCAAAACCGTCAGGCCATGCGCGTCGGGAGGCATCGCCGCCAGGGCGTTCTCGAGGGACGGCAGGTTGCGCAGATTCAGGGCCGAGGTCATCCAGGTGATGGCATTTCCGCCTTCGGTCAGGGCGCCCCCAACCAGCGACCGGCGTGCGTCCACCCGGTAGCACCAGAGGCTCGGGGGCAGAGTCCCGCCCGGCTCTTCTGTCACCATGCGCAACGCAGTGGTGGATCCCAGGCTCAGGGCCCTGCGGCTAGGCGTGACGCAGCCGCTGCCAATGTTGGCGGCCGCGCCGTCACCAACGGCGGGGAACCAGGGGATATTGCGGAGCGCCGGCCAGCGGCGGCCGAAGTCCGGTGTCAGCCCGAAGAGCGGCATGTCCACGTCGACGAGCGGCGAGAGCTGGCTTGTGCTGATCGGCAGAATCTGGAGAAGGGGCTCATCCCAATCGAGCTTGCGCCGATCGAGGAGCCCGCCCCAGGAGGCGACCGAGTAGCTGACGACGGCCTTGCCAAAGAGCTGGAGGAAGAGATACTCGGCAATTGACATCCACCGCTGAGCCCGGCGGAACCGCTCAGGGCTCACCCTGGACAGCCAAACGAGCCGGGCGGGGAGATAGCTCGTGTGAAGCCGACAGCCGGTGCGGTCGTGCACCGCGGCTTCATCGAGGCGCGAGCGCAGGTTGGCAGCGTCTTCCTCGGCTCGGGTGTCAGCGTAGGCGTAGACCGGTGTCACCGCTCGTCCTTCCCTGCCGACGCCCAGGGTGTTGCTCACAAAGGTGCTGCTGCCCACCCCGCGGATCTGGCCGGCCAGGCGGCCAGCCTTGGCCAGGGTCTTGTCAAGACAGTTGAAAATGGATTCAAGCAGCACATCGGCGGCCACCTCGGCCGCGCCCGCCTTGTCCAGGTCGAGCTTGTAGGGCTCGTTGACCTGCGTTCCCTGGATCGCCCGGCCGGCCTGGTCGAAGAGCATGGAGCGGACGGCGGACGTCCCGACATCGATCCCCAAGACGAGGGGAACCTGAGACGGTCTTGCCTTGATGGTGATGTCGCTCACCTCGAGCTTCCTCCGGATGGTTGGCTGGCGTTCTCGAGCCGGTAGAGCGTCTCGCCGGCCTCGGGTACGAACAGGCTTCCCGGACCCTGCTGCCGCTCCCACGTCGCCGGGTTGATCGACGCCGGGTCCCGGTACCCCAGGTTGAGCTGCTGGCAGACTCCCTCCGCAATCCCCGTGGCAAGCGTCACCTGGATCCGCGGTCGCTCGACCCCGTCCTGAAATGTGCCGCTGCCCCGCAAGAGGGTTGAGATTCCCAGCACCAAGCGTGAGATGTCAGAGAAGCGGTCCCACTGCGCCAAGAAGTAGTCTCGAACGTGATACCCCAGCCGGAGCAGCGTCTCGCCGTGGACCGAGCTTACCTGGGTGATGTGAGGGGCGTAGAGGATCAACTCGCCGCCGTCGGCGACAATCGCCTCGGTCCGGTACATGGCCTTGGCCGCGGTCCACAGGTCGCCGTAGATCCGGCATGGCGCCGTGAGCACCCGCCGGAAGTGAGTGGGGAAGGTGCGGATGTTCAGACGGGCCGACAGGTCTGCGGCCGCGTTGAAGGCTTCCATATAGGGGCCGATGTATAGGCCGTGCAGGTCTTCTCCCTGGAGGACAAGGGACAGACAGATGGGGGGCCGGGGCAGGAAGTCTGCCGCCCGGTGGATGAGCCTGCGGGCCGGCGTGTTCCTGTCGCCGGCAGACACGAGATTGGTCACGAGCGCCCCTGTCCAGTGGATGGCGTCGATGATCTCGCGCCCGGCGATGCCGGGAAAGAGGGACTTTGCCCCACCCGAGAAGCCGGCCAGCTCATGCGGATACACAGGTCCGACTAGGACCACTTCGTCGTATTCGAGGACCATCCGATTCACCTGGACCGGTATGTCCTCGGCAAGCAGACCTCCCGTGAGTTCGGACGTCTCCTGGCGCGGGATGACGCCGATGGTCGTCAGGCCGGCGCGCTGGTCCCACCGGTGCTGGAAGAGGCGGACGTTGGGCAAGCGCTGGGTGAGGGTCTCGGCGCTTGTGCCCAGGTGAGCCTCGAGAGCCTTGGCGCTCATCGGCGGGTGCGTCCCCAGCGCGATCAGGTAGTCCAGGTACTCTGCCCTGCGAGCGAGCTGGTCCTGCAGGAGCCGGAAGAGGAGGGGTATTGGGGCGTGGCGGGTGGAGTCAGGGAGAATCACGAGCACCCGCTTGCGTTCCAGCGAAAGCGGCCCAAAAGCCTGCGCTAGGAGGAACGGGACGGCGCCCTCTGTCAACCTGTCATGGCCCGAGCCTGCACCGGTGACCATTGTCGCTCCGGGGATTGGGCAAGGTCGCACTCTTGGCGCCGGATAGCGCCGTTACCTGCGTTTCCACCCCCTTGGCGAGGGGATTATACGCCATGTGGCGGAAGCCTCTGCGCGGGGCGCTTTCCCTGGGGAGAAGCTGTCGTTGAGCGTGGGCGAGCCGGGGCCTCGAGGGAACGTACCGGCCTGGTGGCCGCTTCGGAACGGGGGTCACCGCTTGCGAAGGCTTCTCTCGCCGACGGGCCATGGGCGCTCTCGCCCTCCGAGACCTCTCCGGGGTGCGAGCGCCTGGGATGCCTGGGGTATAATCGCCCCATGCCCTCGCGCGATCGGGTGTACCGGACTGAGGCCGTTGTGCTCCGCCGGAAGGAGCTGGGGGAGGCCGATCGTCTGCTGACGGTCTACACCCCCGCGATGGGGAAGCTCCGTCTGGTGGCCAAGGGAGTCCGGCGGCCGCGTTCAAGGAAGGCCGGCCACCTCGAGCTCTTCAACCGGGTCAACCTGCTCCTGGCCCGGGGGCGGGAGTTGGACATCATCACCCAGGCCGAGGCGATGGATGTCTACCCAGGCCTGCGGGACGACCTGGTTCGTTTCGGTCATGCGGCCTACGTCGTGGAACTGCTCGACTGTTTCGCCGTCGAGGAAGAGAACCGCGCGCTGTATCGGCTTCTGGTCGAGACGCTGGAGCGCCTCTCGGCCGGGGTAGATCCCGCCATCGTCGCCCGGTTCTTTGAGGTCCGGCTGCTGGAGGGGATGGGTTACCGGCCCCAGGTCTTTCATTGTGTGGGCTGCGGCGGCGAAACGCGTCCGGAAGCACAATACTTCTCGGCCCGCGAAGGCGGTGTGCTCTGCCCGAAGTGTGGCTCAGGACGCCGAGGGGCGCGACCGATCTCGTTGGCGGGGTTAAAGGTGTTGCGCCACTACCAGCGGAGTTCGTTCGCGGCGGTCGCCTCGGCCCGGCTGCGGCCGGAAGTCCACGCCGAGATCGAGAGCCTGATGGAAGGCTATCTGACGTACCTGCTGGAGCGTCGGCTGCACACGCCAGGATTCCTGCAGCGGGTCCGCCGCCTGGCGCGAGGCGAGGCGGAGCTTCAATCGAGCGGGGAAGCGCGGCAGGCGTGACGAGCGCCGTCGCGCCACATGCTTCAATGCCAGGTGTTTCGGTCGACCGAGCCGGGAACGCATGTGACAGGGGAACACACCTTGCCTGAGACCGCGGAGGGGAAGCGCGCGACCAACCCCTAAGGGACGCCTTTGGCCGAGAAACCGACACCCACCTTCCAGTCTGTCATCCTCGCCCTGCAGGACTTCTGGGCCAACCAGGGCTGTCTGCTCTGGCAACCCTATCACACGGAAGTGGGCGCCGGGACGATGAACCCCGCTACCTTCCTGCGGGTCCTGGGGCCAGAACCCTGGTGGGTCGCCTACGTCGAGCCCTCGATCCGCCCGACGGACGGCCGCTACGGTGAGAATCCCAATCGCTGGCAGCACTACTACCAGTTCCAGGTCATCCTCAAGCCGGATTCAGGGGACTCGCAGGAGCGCTACCTGCAGTCGTTGGTGGCGCTGGGCATCGATCCCACCCGGCACGACATCCGCTTTGTTGAGGACAACTGGGAGGCGCCCGCCCTCGGCGCCTGGGGACTGGGCTGGGAGGTGTGGCTCGACGGCCAGGAGATCACCCAGTTTACCTACTTCCAGCAGGCGGGCGGGCAGGTGCTCGATCCGGTTTCGGTGGAGATCACCTACGGCCTGGAGCGCATCCTGATCGCGCTGCAGGGCGTCGAATCCTTCAACAGCATCCGCTGGAACGATCGGCTGACCTACGGCGAGGTTAACCTGGAGGCCGAGCGGGAGCACAGCCGCTACAACTTCGAGACGGCGGACGTTGAGCGCCTGCGCGTTCTCTTCGACGAGTATGAGGCGGAGTCCAGGGCGTGCCTGACGGGGGGCCTGATCTTCCCCGCCCATGACTACGTGCTCAAGTGCTCGCACACGTTCAACATCCTCGATGCCCGCGGTGTGATCGGCGTTACCGAGCGGGCGGCTCTCTTCGCCCGCATGCGGGACTTGTCAAGGGCGGTCGCCGAGGCCTACCTGGAGCAGCGCCGGGCCCTCGGCTTCCCCTGGAC
>CAYQUY010000149.1:4663-6588 GCA_964420755.1 uncultured Anaerolineaceae bacterium | reverse complement strand
GGCCGATCGGGGGTCGCCAGAGCATGCGGTTGAGCTGTACCTGGGTGCGGGGGCCATCCGGCGGGCAGCGGCGCAGGCGGAGAAGCATGCCGCCGCCATGTTCCGCGCCGGGCGCACCCAGACGCTGGCCACGTGGGCAGAGCGGCTGGAGGAGGCGCGGGCTGTCGCGCCCAAGGTCTTCCTCCACCTGGCAATGGCGTACACCGATCAAGGCAACCTGGAGGCAGCCGAGGCAGCGCTGGATCAGGCTGAAGCCGCGCTAGAGGGCAGCTCGTCCGGGGTCCTGATGGGTGCGGCCGCGAATCAGCGTGGGTTGATCGCCTTTCGGCGCGGAAGGTACAAGGAGACGTTGGAGGCCGTTGCGGAGGCCAACCGGCATCTGGCGAGCCACCGCGACCGTCAGCAGAGGGCCATCTCGCTCCGGCTGGCGGCACTGGCGACGGCCCGCGAAAGAGGTGCCCTGGCGGAAGCGGAGGCCCTGCTGAACGAGTCCATTGGCCTTCTCAACCGGAGCACCGACCGTTATATCCTAGCCACCGTCCTGGCCGATCTATCGACGGTTCAGACTTCCCTGGGGAAAGCCCACGATGCCTATGCCACCAGCCTGAAGGCGCACGAGATCCTCCAGGGCATGGGGGCGCCTTACCCATTGGCCACTTCGCTCAACAACCTCGCCGTCGATGCGCACATCCAAGGACGCTACCCAGAGGCGATGGAGCTCTTCACCGAGGCCGCCAAGTACGCGCGGCAGGCGGGCAGCCCCTACCGCGAGGCAATCGTCCTGTTCGGCCAGGCGGACCTCTTCGCCGACCTCGACCTCGCGCTTCAGTCTGCGGAGCTCTACGCCCAGGCCCTTGCCCTGGCGACGCAGCTGGACAACACGGGCTTGCTGCGCTACGGCTGCGTGCAGAGTGGTATTCTCCACCGTCGGCGGGGCGGGGCCGGCCTAGCGCACGAGTGGTTGCGGCGCGCCCGCTCACTGGAAGAAGGCAGCGGCCCCCCGGTGCCGGTCGAGATTCAGACGGCCGCGCTGGAGGTGAGCGCCGCGCCTCGACGTGCCACCTCTCGTCTCCAAAGGGTCCTGGCCGGCTCAGGCCCCAGCCTCGACGCCAGCGAGAGAACCCTGGTTCACTACTTCCTGGCCCGGGCCGCCCTGGCCTCAGAAGCCACGGAGGAGGCCGTTGCCCTGCTGGAGGAGGCGCTCACCTGGGCCGGCGCCCACGGAGCCGAACAGCTTCTGGCGGGGGAAATGGCCTTTGACCCCGTGATGCGGGAGTTCGCCCGCCGCAACCTGGCCGGCAACCCCGAGCTCTCCGTCGTCCTCCACCGGATCGAGATGATGCGGGTCGTCGCGCAGCAGCACCAGCAGGAACCCGCCGAAGCAGAGACCACCACCAACCTTGAGCTGGTTGCCCTTGGCCAGTCAGGCATGCGGCGTGGCGGCAAGCGCCTGACTGAGATCAAGCCCCTGGCCCGAGAGGTGTTCTTCTACCTGGCAGACCATCAGCCTGTTGAGCGGGACGTGATGCTCGAAACGTTCTGGCCTCACTACAACCCCGGCCGGCAGATCTCCAACCTCCACACCGCGATCTACACGCTGCGCCGCCTGCTGGGGAAAGAGGCGATTCAGCAGTCTAGCACGGTCTACAGCCTGAACGCGGACATGCCCCTGGACTACGATGTCGCTCGCTTTGAGCGAGCGGCCGAAGTGGCCCAGGCTCTGCCGCCAGGCGATCCCCGCAAGTTATTCGCCCTGACCGCGGCCATCAACTCGTATGGTGGCCAGTTCCTTCCCGACTACGCCTCGGAGTGGGTGTTGGAGCGCCGGCGGAGCCTGGAAATGCTCTATTTGGATCTGCTGGCTAGCCACGCCGACGAGGCCATGGTCCGGGCGATAGTGGCATCCCAGGCTTACGACGTTGTGG
>CAYQUY010000149.1:0-4653 GCA_964420755.1 uncultured Anaerolineaceae bacterium | reverse complement strand
GATACGAACCTCCGCTTTCTCGAGGCTCTGGGGCGACTGGGGCGCCGCAGCGAGATGGTGGCTCACTACCAACGCTACGTTCGACTGCTTTCGGAGGAGCTGGGGCTGGATCCGCCGGAGACGGTGCGAGAGCTTTATGCTCGTCTGATCGGTTAAGGCCCGCTGGCGTCCGGCGGGCTCACCCGCCATGGGTGTGTCCGGGACGCTGGCCGCAGCAAGCCGGAGGGAGGGCCCTGGCCGTTGTCCACTGCGTGTGGGGATGGTTCGTGCGTCGCCCATCGGACGGGCCCAAGTGCGGGCCGGTCTCGGGCCAGGCTCGGTTTGCGCCGGATTCAAGTCCTGAAGCTATTGCCAGACGTTGAGAATCCGTTGAGAGGGCGCGGGTATCATAGGGCTAGAGTGGTCCGTTAGCAACGGAGGCTGCGATGTTGGCATTACGCTGCCCAAAGGACGGTGGCGGATCATGCCGAACCCCCAAGGATGGCGGGGGGTCGTGCTGATCCCCGGAAGAATGGGGTAGGATCGAGGTAGTGCCCCGACCACGGGGATACCGCCAAATCTGAGGCAGACGGCGGCGGCAGCACCGTGAGGTCCTGTCGCCCGAAGTTACAGGCGAGTTACGCAGCCCAGCGTCCGGCAGCGAGGCGTATATGTCCCGCTGCCTTTCGTTTGCCAGGGAAACCGACTAACGCGAAAGAGGTGTCAAGATGTCGATGCAATCGCTCAACCAACTTGTAGCACGTTCGATTATCGACCCGGGCGTTGTCCAGGCATTCGCCGCGGGCCAGATCGGTCAGGTCCTCTCGGACCTCGACTTCTCTCCAGAACTGCGGACCCGGCTGGCAAGCCTGAAGGCCGAGACCTGGGCGGAGTACGCGGTGCTTGCCTATCGCGTCGTCCGCGCCGCGGCGCAGCCTGTCGCCCGGATCCAGCTACCCTCTCCTGCGGAAGGCCTGCTGCCTGACGAGGCCCGGGCTAGCCAGCGGCGTGTCGCATGATTTCCATATCCCCTGAAGAGGGCCGCTGGTTCCTGCGGAACGTGGCGCGCGGCCTGATCGAGTACATGGGAGCGCTGACGCCCCCGGTACCGGTCGAGGAGTTCCTGGAGCATCCTCCAGATCTCTTCGACCAGGACCTGGGCGTGGTGAACATGTACTCCCATGTCTGGGACGCGACCTTCGCCCGGACGCCGAGCCAGCGGGGCAGCATCTTCGTACGCATCGACCTGGCACCTGAAGAGAGACGCTACGCCCTTGCGCGCGAGACGCTCACGGCCTTGATCACGAGTGAGCAAGGGCGCGCCCTCGGCCTACCGGCGCTGTTTCTCTCAAGCTTGAGAGAGTGGGCGGAGTTCTTCGCCCGCCAACTGCTGGCGCCGGATCTGATGCTCGAGGTGTATCGCCAACGAGGAGGCGACGTCAGAGGAGTGGCCGACACATTCGTCATTCCGCACCGCGTTGCGGCCTTGCGCTGGGAAGATCCGTCCCCCCCAGCGAGTTGACTCCCGCAGTGACACAGGACGAAGCCGGCCGCAGGGCCGGCTTCGGGCGTTCCCGGGGCCTGGCGGCATCTTCCTTGCACACCTGCCAGCGGGGAGAGGCCACTCCAGGTATAATCACGCGCCCGGGGTTGTCACCGAGGCAAGGCTGTCGTGACCGAGCGAGAGGAGAAAGCCCATTCCACTCAACCGGGGCCGGAGCTGAAGCAACCTGCCCGACGCTTCCGGTTGTTTCTGGCCCTGGTCCTCGCCAGCGTTGGTGTGCTGGCGGCTCTTGCCTTGACCGTACAGCGGGCATCCGTCACGCCGACGCTTGATCCGACCCTGCTCGCCCTGGCCACCGCACTTGATCGCACACAGGTCGCTGCCCAGATTCCCGCCACCCAGACCCCAACTCCCTCCGCCACGCGAGCCCCCACACGGCAGGCGGCCTTCGGCACGGTCATCTACGCCGCCCGCTTCGAAGGCCGCAGCCACCTGTGGGCCTGCGCCCCCGGCGACTCACGTCCCATCCAACTCACCTCAGGTGACTTCGACGACCGCGATCCCGCCATCAGCCCCGATGGCCAGTGGCTCGCCTTCGCCTCCCATCGCGACGATAACTGGGACCTCTACATGCTCAACCTTCGGTCGGGTGAGATCACTAGGCTGACCGAAACGCCGGGCTTCGAAGCACACCCGACCTGGTCGCCGGACGGTCAGTGGATTGCCTACGAGGCTTCCTCCGGCACGGATCTGGATATCTGGATTCTTTCGGTCCACCCGGGAGAGGGGCCAATCCAGCTCACCAACCAGCCCGGCACCGACATGTCTCCGGCATGGGATCCGAATGGCCGGCGAATCGCCTTCGCCTCAGACCGCGAGGGGAGCCGGGATATCTTCCTGGCCGATCTGAACAACCCACAGGCGCGCTTCACCAACCTGACCCGCTCCGTCGACGCCCAAGAGAGTGATCCCGCGTTCAGCCCGGACGGGACCCGCCTGGCGTATGTGTCTCGCCAGGACGGGTTGGATCAGATCATGATCCAGGACCTAGAGGACCCTCGACGGGGGCCGGTAGCCCTGGGCGAAGGGTCGCGCCCCAGCTGGTCTCCCGATGGCGTGACCATCCTCGCGGTTCTGACGGCCAGTCACAGCACACATCTCCTCGCGCTCCCAGCGACCGACGAGGGGCTTCTGCCATTGGGTCTGCCGATCGTGGGTGATCTACAGAGCCTTAGCTGGTCCAGTGCAGGTCTGCCAGGCGACGCCCCCTTGCGGGCACAGCTATTGCCGACCGGCCTGCCGCCGCATTCTGCCTCGGAGACCCCTGCGGCCGATGCCTCTGGGCGAATCCGGCTGGTTCCGCTGGACGGGGTCACTGCCCCCCACAGCTTGCTCTCTGACGCGGTGGATGAAGCCTTCGTCGCTTTGCGGTCCCGGGTCGCGGCCGAAGCGGGCTGGGACTTCCTCGGTGTGCTCGACCATGCTTTTGTCGGGCTGAACGATCCGCTGCCGCCGGGCTTTGCCTACAACGATTGGCTCTATACCGGACGCGCCTTTGCCTTCGAGTGGTCGGCGCAGCAGGCGGGCTGGGTGGAGGTCGTGCGTGAGGATTCGGGAAGCCAGACGTTCTGGCGCGTCTACCTCTGCGCCAGTGTGCAGGACGGGTCGCTGGGGGAGCCGATGCGAGACATCCCCCGGAATTTCCAGGCTCGCTTCACCGGAGACCCGCGACTGTACGACGAGGGCGGCGCCCTGGCGTCCGCGGTTCCGCCTGGCTACTATGTTGATCTGACATCCCTGGCGGCCGACTACGGCTTTGAGCGCCAGCCAGCCCTGCCGGACTGGCGGAGCTTCTACCTCGGAGCGCGTTTCAACGAGTTCGCCAGGACCGACGGGCTTGACTGGGCGACGGCGATGCTGCAGCTCTACCCCGCGGAGGCTGTCGTCACGCCCACCCCTTATCGGACTCCGACCCCGACGCCCACGCGGACGCCCTGGCCGACGCGAACACCATGGTGGCGCCGGTGAGGCGGGTCGTGAGCGCCTCGTTCGGCTCTCCCCGCCAACGGAAAGGTCCTTGTGGCCGCAAGTGGCTGACCTTTTCCCTGGGTGTCCTGGTGTTGCCCTGGCTGGCTTCCTGCGGATCGGGCCCGGGATCTCCCACGCTTGGCTCTGTGGGAGCATCTCCCCTTTCGACGTCTACCCTGCGCGTGGAGACCGCTGCCACGACGACTCCCGCGCCGGATGCCACCTGGACGGCCACGCCGGAACAGACTTCGACGCCCTTGCGTCTCGCCATCCCGACGTTCGCTCTGACCCCTTCCGTCACCTGGCCTCCGCCCCCGTATCAGGCGCCCCGTGCGGTTCGGCCGGGCGATCATTTCTATTTCGGCCGGCCAATTCCGACGGGTGGGTTGATCTGGGTCGTTCCGGACTACCGCTACGGGAACACCTACTTTGGCGGGCAGACGGTCCATACCGGCATCGATCTCGCCGCTGATCTGGACACGCCCGTCCTGGCGGCCGGAGACGGCGAGGTCGTGTGGGCAGGCTATGGCCTCTACCATGGCTACTATACGGATTCCGACCCCTACGGGCTGGCCGTCGCCATCCGCCACGACTTCGGCTATGATGACCAGGAGCTGTACACGATCTATGCGCACCTGGCGGAGATTTCCGTATGGTTGGGTCAGCGCGTGGAAGCCGGGGATCAGATTGGGCTTGTGGGCCAGACCGGTCATGCCACGGGTCCCCATCTCCACTTCGAGGTCCGCCTGGGGGCAAACCGGTACTTCGATACGCGCAACCCGGAGTTGTGGATGGTTCCTCTTGAGGGCAGCGGGGTGCTGGCGGGGCGTGTGTTGGACACGTGGGGGCGGCGCATGCCAGAGCATCAGGTGATCATCCGCTCGCTCCTGACGGGTCAGCAGTGGATCGTCTACACCTACGCCCAGATGACCGTCCGGCCGGACGATACCTATAACGAGAACTTCGCCATCGGGGATCTCCTCGAAGGGCCCTACCAGGTGCGCGTTGACGTCGCAGGCAGAGCTTATCGAGCTAACCTCTACCTGTACCCCGGCCAGACGAACTTCTTTGTGTTCCGGGGCCGAAGCGGTTTTGAGGTAGAGCCCACAGCTGGCCCTCTGGCTTCCATCGCCACTCCCCGC
>CAYQUY010000148.1:0-6592 GCA_964420755.1 uncultured Anaerolineaceae bacterium | reverse complement strand
AACGCGGGCAACTCGCTCGCCGTCCGCAGATTCGACCCCTCCCTGCCCGACGCCCAATACTTCCTTGGCGAGGCCCATCGCTTCATGGGTGAGGCGCGCGAGGCACTGGACTACTACGACGAGGCCTTGCGCCTGGATCCAAATTACGCCGCCGCCTACGTCGGGCGCGGCCGCATGCTGGTCGAGATTCGACCCAACGACCCCCTCCCGGAGGACTACACCCGCGCCATTGAGATCGACCCAAGAATGGTCGAGGCCTACCTGGCGATCTCGGACTTCTACATGCCACGCCGTATGTGGACGAACCTGCGGGATGTCCTCCAGTCGGCCGTTGACGCCGGCGTCACAACGCCCCTTGTGCTGATCCGCCTGAGTGAGGCGCAGTTCCGGCTGGGCGACTTCGGGGCCGCCCTCCAGAGCGCCATGACCGGCAGCGTGGACGATCCCGCGCTCCTCGACGGCTACCTGGCGCTCGGCCAAGCCTATGTTGAGCTAGAGAGGCCTGAGGAGGCTCTGGCTCCTCTCAGGACGTATCTCGGATACCGGTCAGACGACGCCCGCGGCTGGACCTATCTGGGCAGGGCTTTGGGTGACTTGGGCAACCTGCCCGCCGCCCTCGACGCCCTCAACCAGGCCCTCAACCTTGACAGCGGCTACGCACCCGCGTACCTGGCTCGGGGCCTCGTGTATCTGAGGCTCGCCGACGGCGCCGCCGCGCTCAGCGACTTGACCAGCGCCCGACGCTACGGCCCCTCCTCGGTCGACCTCTTGATCGCCACCGGCAGGGCCTACCTCCTCCTCGGCCAGTACCGCAATGCCCTCGATTTCTGCACGCTCGCCCTGAACAGCAATCCCTCCCAGAAACAACTCGCCGAAGCCTATGCATTGCGGGCCATGATCTACGAAGCCAACCCCGACCTCCTCTCCGATGCCATTCTGAACTGGCAGTGGGTCCTCGCAATCCCGGAGGCCGATCCCGACACTGTGAGTCTGGCCCGGGCGCACCTGGAGCGCTTGTTGGCCGAGATTCCCACCGCGACCCCCACCCCGACCGAAACGCCGACCGTGACCCCGACCTTCCTACCAGGAACCCCCGCGCTCACACCTCAGGCCTCGGCGACCCCGACGCCAACCCCGCCTTAGCCCACCGGAACGCCGTAGTCTTCTGGACTGAGCAGACAGGACTCCGACAGCCCTCGTCGGGATCCTTGCGCCTGCCGCCTCATGGGACACGGAGCCTGGAGAACTGAGCCCGCCACGCCGCGATATGCCTCCCGCTGTCCAGCAGGAGACTTGTCCTTCCCTGTGCGGTATTCGGTTCGATGTACAATACGCGCATGGCTCCCCGCTGGCTGCGCACATTGTGGGTGGTCCTGCCGATCGCCGCGCTGATTGCTCTGGGCGCGTGGCTCCGGCGCACCGCTGGCGTCCAGCCTGATTGGGCCACGATCGTAATCGGCGCGATTCTGGTGGGGGTGCTGGTCAACTATCCCATCCCCTTCGGCGTCGAGGAGGTCAGCCTTGTCCATGCGGTGGGCCTCGCACTGGGCCTGGCGCACGGTCCCGGCCCGATGGGGCTGGCGCTGGCCGTTGGCCTGACAGCCGGGGAGGTTGTGCGCGCCGGATGGAAACGTGCCCCGGCTCCTCGACCCGGCGGTCTGCGAGAACGCGCCCGCGCCTCGATCCTCTCCTGGAGCATCCATTCCCTCAGCCTGTTCGGAAGTCTGACCGTCTACAAGGAATTCGCCGGGGGAGCTTGGCTGGCTGAGACAGGATCGCCGCCGGAGTTGGTGCCCAGTCTCTGGCTCGGCATTTCCTTCACCATCTTGTTCACGGCCATGAGCTGGCTGAACCACCGTCTGGTCGGCATCCGGCCTCTGACCAGCCGGGAGGCCGCTACCTTCGGCTTGATTGCGGTGCTGCCGATCCCCTATGCGATCTTCTCCGCCGCGGCCTACCTGAAGATGGGCCTGGCCGGCCTTGTCGTCCTGGGAGGTATCCCGACGCTGGTCTCCCCCATCCTGCGGGGTCTGCTGGTGGCTGAACTTGACCTTCAGCGCCGGCTCAACGAGCTTTCAACGCTCAGCCGGGTGAGCCAGGCGATCCGGACCAGCCTCGACCTCGAATCGCTTCTGACGGCGATCTACCACCAGGTGGCCCGGCTTCTCCAGATCGACAACTTCTACGTAGCCCTGCTCGACCCTGACGATCAGGAGATCTCCTACCCCATGGCCATCCGTGGTGGGGTCCGGCAGGAATGGAAGCTGCGGCCGGTGATGGACCGCCTGACCGATCGGGTCATCCGCAGCCAGGCCCCGCTCCTGGTCCCCAGTGACGGAAATATCTTCATGCGGCGGTTGGGCCTGCCGGACGTCGAAGACGCCCCCGAAGCCTGGCTTGGGGTCCCTCTGCACCTGCCTGGGCGGACGTTGGGCTGCATGGGCGTCTTCCACACCACGCCCGGCCGGACCTTCAGCGACCGCGACCTCGACATCCTGCTCACCCTATCCGGACAGGCGGGGGTGGCCATCGACCACTCCCTGCTCTACGAGCAAACGCGCAAGCGCGCCCAGGCCCTTGCCTCGCTCAACGAGATTGCGGCCTCGATCAGTTCCACCCTCGACCTGGAGAAGACGCTCGAGCTGATCAGCCACTCGATGACCCGCGTCGGCGGAGGCCAGAAATCGGCTATCTTCCTGCTGGACCGAGGACGGGCCCAATTGAACCTCGCCCGGTCTACCCAACTCTCTCCGGCGTTCGTCGAGGCCTCCGCCACGATCCCCCTGGACGACCGAGACCGGGCGGAGGCCATCCACAACCGGACGCCGGTGCTCGTCCCTGACATTGAAGCCTCGCGCCTGCCGCGGGCCATGCTCGAGCGGTTCCGGGCAGAGCAGATCCGGGCCTTCGCCGACTTCCCTCTCGCGGCTCCCGAGGGCATCATCGGCCTGGTCTCGGTCTACTTCACAGAACCGCAGCGATTCCAGCCGGATCAGATCGAACTCCTCAAGACCTTCGCCGCCCAGGCAGCTGTGGCGGTTGTCAACTCGCGCGCCCATGCCGAGACCGACCAGGCACTGCGTCGGAGGGTGGACCAACTGTCCATCCTCGAGGCCATCGGGCGGGAGATGACCGCCAAGCTCGAGCCGCAGGAGCTTTACATCGCCATCCTGGGACACGCCCTGCAGATCGCCCGAACCGACATGGGGTACCTGGCCCTCCTTGAGGAAGACAACGGTGGCTTCCGGATCGTGGCCGAGAGAGGCTATCCGCAGGGCTCGCCGGTGAAGGATAGCGCCCGAGTCCACCCCATGGAGGAGGGCGCCGTCGGACAGGCCTTCCGGACTTGCGAACCTCGTAACCTGCCTCACGTCGAGGAAATCCCCGGCTACCAAGACCTGTCGATGGGGGTCATGCAGAGCGCCCTCTACGTGCCGATCCTCCGGCAGGGTCGATGTCTGGCTATCATCGCCCTCGAGAGCCCGCAGCCGGGTGCATTCTCCGTCGAGGATCAGCAGCTTGTCTCCCAGTTAGCAGCCCCGGCGGCCGTTGCCCTGACCAACTCCCTGCTCTACCAGCAGCTCGAGGCTCGCCTGCGGGAGCAATCGCTCCTCTACCAAGCAAGCACACAGATCGCCTCCACCTTGGAGACCGAGACCGTCGCCATGGCGGTCGCCGACAGCCTGGAAGTAGCGCTTTCGGCCGATGCGGCCAGCATTTCCCTCTGGAACCCATCGAAGGGGCTTCTCCAGCTCCAGGCTGCGGTTCAGGACGGCCGGCCCGCCGTTCGAGGCTGGATCTCCACCGTCCCACTGGCTGACGCCCCCGCCCTCGCGCAGTGCCTCGAACAGGGCACGCCCCAGCAATGGACCGTGGATAGCGCTCCGACTCCCCAGGACCGCGAGTACCTGTCCGGGATCCGTCGCGCCGGCAGCCTGCTGGCCGTCCCAATGTCCGCTGGGAGGGAGAGACTTGGCTTGCTGGAGGTCTACTCTCGGACCGCCCGCGTGTTCGACGAGAACGAGATGAGGACGGCGCAGACGATCGCCAGCCAAGCCGCAGTGGGCCTGCAGAACACCGACCTCTTCCACCGAATCAGCGAGAGCCACGAGCGCCTGACCGCCGTCCTGAACTCCACGCAGGAGGGCATGCTGATGGCCGACACCCTTGGCCGGGTGGTCCTTCTGAACGCCCAGCTCGGCGTCCTGACGGGCCTGCCGGTCGACACGCTGGTTGGGAAGAGTCTCTCGGGGCTTGAGCCCGAGGTATCGGCGGCCCTTGGCTACCGAACCGGAGAGCTCGCCAACCTAATCGCCGGCCTGGAGAGCGGTACGGCCTCAGCCACGGGGACCACAAGCTACGACACCGAGCGCCCGCTCCGGCGCCACCTGCAACGATCTGAGGCGCCCGTGCTCGACGCCAGCAGCATGCTCATCGGCTGGTTGATCGTGCTGCGGGACATCTCGGAGGACCGGAGGCTGGAGGAGGCGCGACGCCATCTCACGGAGATGATCGTCCACGACCTCCGCGGCCCACTGACCGCGATTCTGAGCAGCCTCAAGCTCCTGGAAGGGGTGGCTGGGGCACAAGCTCACAAGCCGGTCGCCCGCCAGGCGCTCTCCGTCTCCCAGAAAAGCTGCCAGGAGATGCTCGGGCTTGTCAGCTCCTTGCTGGACATCGCCAAGCTGGAAAGTGGAGAGCTCGAGCTCTCCCTGTCTCCTCTGTCGGTGGACGAGCTCTGCCGTGAGCTGATCGCCACCTACGTGATTGTGGCCAACGAGCAGGGGGTGATCCTCAACTACCGACCGTCCGCCCGCCTTCCCCGCATCCGAGCCGACGCGGAGAAGGTCAGGCGGGTGTTGGCCAATCTGCTTGACAACGCCTTGAAGTTCACCCCCGCCGGGGGGCAGATAGACCTGACCGTCGAGCGCAAGGCGGACAGCCTGTCGATTTGTGTCATCGACACCGGCCCCGGCATTCCGGAGGATTTCCGCGGGCGCATCTTCGACCGGTTCGCTCAGGTCCCCGGCGTGAGCGGCCGCCGGCTGGGGTCCGGGCTTGGGCTGGCCTTCTCCAAGCTGGCGGTTGAAGCGCATGGAGGGCGCATCTGGGTCGAGGCCAGGCCCGAGGGCGGCAGCCTCTTCGGCTTGACCCTCCCCATCGGCGGCCCCCGCCCCGCCGCCTGACCCGCGGCCTCCAGGGTCCTCATCGAGAAGATCAACAAGCGTCCCTCACGGGGCCGGCGGTCAAAGCCTTCACCTTCGCCCCTCGGGGCCCGGCGTCCCCGCCGGGTCCGAGAAGGGTTTCTGCCCACAAGACCAGCGGGGGTTCCTCGCGGGGCCCGGCGTCCCCGCCGCGCCCCGAGGACATTCTCATCTGAGGGGACGGCACATGGTCGCCAGCATCCTGCGCAGGGAAAGCGACCCTGGACAGTCGAGGAGGCGTGCGCTACAATCGAGCTCCAGCACAAAGAAGAGACCGGGGAGGTCATCTTGGCTAACACAAGATCTGCGAAGAAACGAGCGCGCCAGTCACAGCGCAGGCGCATCCACAACCGGGCATTCCGCACGCAGGCGCGCACCAGCGTCAAGCAGGCGCGAGCAGCTGTAGCGAGCGGCGACTCTGCCGCCGCGGAGCAAGCCGTTCGCAGTGCCATCAGCCAACTCGACAAGGCGGCTTCGAAGGGCGTGATTCACCGCAACAACGCCGCCCGACGCAAGAGTCGACTGATGAAACGGCTGGCGGCTGCCCAGAAGAAGAGCCGGACCGAATAGTCACGCTCCTCATCGAGTCCCGTGTCGTGGCTCGCGCGGACCTCGTGGGGCTGCCTGAAGACGGCAGCCCTTTCGCGTCCCATCACGGACTTCGGCGCGGGTCAGTCATGGGCTCCTGCGACGTGCCTGCGCGCGGGGGCATGCTATAATCGCCGCGCTGGCGGAGGCGGCAGTGTTCGATCGTGAGCTAGAGTCAGTCACCACGATGGTGCGCCAGGCCCTGAATGACGTGGGCCTTTCCGCTCCCGAGAAAGTCGACTGGGTTCCAACACCGTTCAGCGGTCAGTGGGGATTCGGGACCCCGGTGTGCTATCAGATCGCGGCCGCCGAGGCCAAGGCCGGCAGGAAGATCGACGTGCCGAAGCGGGCGGCGGAGATCGCACGCCTCGTAGCCGGAACCATCAAGCCTCCGGCTGCATTTTCCCGGGTCGCGGCCGAGAATGCCTACATCAACGTCTATCTCGACACGGCGACCTACGTCGGCCGGGTGGTTGACGCCGCCCTGACGGCGGGCCCCAATTTCGGACGGGGCACGCCCCGGCATGAGCGCGTCATGGTCGAGTACGCCCAGCCCAACACCCACCACTCTTTCCACATCGGCCACGTCCGCGCCACCGTGCTGGGCGAGTCGCTCGCTCGGTTAGTCGAGTTCGCCGGCTTCGAGACCATCCGCGCCTCGTACCCGGGCGACCTCGGCCTGGGTGTGATCACGGTCCTCTGGGCCTACATTCGCTTCTATCGCGGGCAGGAGCCCCAAGGCGTTCACGAGCGAGGCCAGTGGCTGCTCAAAGTGTATACCGAGGCCACCGGTCTGCTGA
>CAYQUY010000147.1:0-6613 GCA_964420755.1 uncultured Anaerolineaceae bacterium | reverse complement strand
ATCGACTACTCCTCGCGTTCGTACTTGAATGAAACCTTGACCTTCGCCCGGTAGGCCCGCACCTTGCCGTCCTCGAGCTGCATGTCCAGCTCGACGACCTCGGCGATCCGCAGCTCGCGTAGCGACTTGGCCGCGGTTTCCACCGCCGCCACGGCGGCCTTCTCCCAGGACTCCGTGCTCGTGCCCACCAACTCGATGACCTTGTAGACGCTCTCGCCCATCGCGCCCTCCTTGTGGAATTCCAGAGTGGATTTCGGAGCAAGCCTATCGGCCGGCCCCGTCGGCCCGGCTGGAGCAGCAGCCTTCGCCAGATATCGGCGCTCGGGCTCTGCATCCTGGTCAACCTCGGGATCTGGACCCGTGCCTCCGCGCCTCCAGTGGTCTGCCGCTCGTGAGAGGCTGAGCCTGCTACCATACTAGCACAATCCCTGGCCGTCGGTGCGCGAGCCGCTTTGCTCCTGCCTGCGTCCCAGGGTACAATCCCGTCGCTTCCAGCTCACGCTCCACGGAGGGAAACGATGCGAGCCGTGTACGCCGTGTCGGGAGGGGTCTCCAAGTTCGCCAAGGCCCGTCCCGACAAGACCTTCCAGGCTGTCGTCAAAGAAGCCTACGACTATGCCATCGCCGACATAGACCTCGACTTCCCCACTTTCACCTCGCTCGTGGATGGTTCGGTGGCCTCGTACTTCTCTGACCACTTCGCCCGGCAGCTGATGGCGGGGATCATGGCCCAGGACTATCTGGGGCTTTGCCCCAAGCCTAGTCACCGGGTGGAGGGCGGCGGCGCTACGGGAGGCATCTGCTTTCAGGAGGCATGGAAGGCCATTGCCAGCGGCCACATGGACGTCTGCCTCGCTTACGGCTTCGAGACCATGAGCCATGTGGAAACGTGGAAGGGGAACGAGTTCATCGCCCTGGCCTCCGATGCCTCCTGGGACTACCCGGTGGGCGGCTTCTACTCCGGGTACTACGCCATGATGGTCACCCGGCACATGAAGGAGTATGGGACGACCGTCGAGCAGATGGCCCACGTCTCGGTCAAGAACCACATCAACGCCTACCACAATCCGTACGCGCAAAAGCGCGAACGCCTGACGATTGAGGACGTCCGCCAATCGCCGATGGTCGCCTGGCCGCTGACGCGGCTGGACATCTGCGTGATGTCCGACGGCGCGGCGGCGACCATCCTGTGCTCCGAGGACGGGCTCAAACGGCTTGAGGCCGCTGGGGCGCGGGTCCCCCGACCTCTGGTGCGGGTCACCGGCATCGGTCGCGGCACCGACGCGATGCGCATGGCTGATCGGCCCCACCTGGACTACGAGACCTTCCTGCGCGACTATGCCACCGAGCAGGAGAAATCCTCCGACGAGACCCGCCGCTACTACAAGAAGCTGTGGGACCATGGCACCCGCTACCCTGGGGTGCATTCCTTCCGCGCCGGCCGTACCGCCGGCAACATGGCCTACAAGCACGCGGGCGTCTCGGACCCGCTCCATGAGCTGGATTTCGTCGAGCTGCACGACGCCTACACGTCCAGCGAGATCCAGACCTACGAAGACCTGGGCCTCTGCCGCTACGGCGAGGGCGGCCCCTTCGCCGCCTCAGGCAAGGCTTTCATGCCCGGCATCGACTACGGCCTACGGCTGCCCGAGAAGCCCGTCTGCCCGGTCAACCCCTCGGGCGGCCTGATCGCCTGCGGGCACCCCGTCGGGGCCACCGGTCTGATGCAGGCCGTCTTCGCTATCTGGCAGCTCCAGGGCACCGTCGGCAAGCACTTCGGCGACCCGGCGCTGCAGGTCAAGGCCCCTCGCCGAGGCGCCATCCACTCGCACGCGGGCACCGGCACGTACGTCACGGTAAGCATCCTCGAGAGGCAAGACTAGGTCGAACGACTTCGGAAGCCCTACGGACTTCCGAAGTGGTTCGGATGGAGCGCGAGGAGCAACCCATGCCCAAGCTACCCGAACAACGACCCGAAACCCTGGGAGGGTACATTGTCCACGGTATCCCCTTCCCGGTTGAGACTGATCCCGACGCGTTGGCGTTCCTCAAGCGCATGGCTCCCCTGCAAATCGAGCAGGAGTACAAGATCACCTATCTGCACTCCTACGGCCAGGACAGCCCGTGGTTCGCCGGGGCTTCAAATCGGCGATTGCTGACGACGCAGGAAGCCGCCTCGGGCTATACCTATGGCACCCCGCGCGGCCACGACATGTTCTCCGGCAAGGAGACCGAGTGGATTGACATCACGGACCGCGTCGCCCGGGTGCACGCGTTTACCGTCTGCCACTTCGGCTCCGAGGAGTTCCTGCCGGAAACGCCCTTCGTCCTAGCCCTCATCGAATTCGAAGGCGTCAACACGCTCTTCCTGACCCGTTTGCTGGGCGTTGACCCAGACGAGGCTTCTCTGGACTGGATCGGGATGGAGGTCCGGCCGCGTTTCCTGCGCAACAGCAAGCTGAAGCCTACCGATGTCTACTTCGTCCCGGCCAAGCAGGCGTCGCCGCTTGCGGAATAGCGGCCCTCAGGGGGAGTCGCCGGATCATCCCTCAGCTGGGAGACCTGGCGGCGGGCTCGGGTGCTCGCTGCCGAGCCGCGCGGCGCAAGATCCCCTTCGGCCATCAACCGGGGGATCGAAAGAGGAATAGCGCTTGCCTGACGCTCCCCGACCCACCCCAGCGAACCGACTGGGGCCACGTCTCAGCGAGCACCGCGTGCGGCCGATGCTGCAGCGGATCTATCGGTTGAGTGCTGCAGCCAGCTTAGGCGGCGCCTTGATCGCCTGGGCCGTCGGATATGCGCGGGGTTACTTCGCCTACACGACCTTCGGCCCCGCCGTCGTCTGGAGATGGGCAACCCCGTCCCTGGCCGTCGGCGTCGGACTCAGCGGCGTCAGCCTCATCGCGCTCCTGTTCGCCTGGGCCGGCCAAGGACTGCTGGTCTGCGCCTACGAAGGAGGCCTGACCTACCAGCGCAGCCGGCGCGGCATGATGATCCCCTGGAGTTCCATTCGCGCGATCCAGACCTCGGCAGTGCGGTATGGTCTCCCCGGCCCAGCTCATGGCACCCAGACCGATCTGCATCTCATCTTGGTCCGTGCCCGCGCAGAGAAGTCGGGCGGCCGTGCCCCAACGACGCGCCTCCATCTGCCCCCCGCCCTGACGGACATCGACGCTCTGGGCGAGACCGTCAAGCAGCACGTATATCCCGGTCTACTGGCCGAGAACATGCAGGAACTGGCCAGCGGAAAGCCTCTCGTCTTCGGCCCCCTGACGCTATCCGCGGAGGGCTTGATGCATAGGAAGCAGAGCATTCCATGGCAGGAGCTTGGCGGAGCTTCGCTGCAGGACGGCGTGCTTCGCCTGGAACCGGCATCCGGCAATGCCCGGGCACTCCGCCTGGCCGCCAGCCGGATACCGAACGTCGAGGTCGTGCTCCAGATCATCCAGCACCACCTTCGAAAGCCATGACCTGTCCGGGGCTGACCCACTCGCTCCCTCCACTCCTTGCCGCACCTCTGTCGGCCCGTTCACTTCTGCCGGGATCCGCCCAAGACCCCACCATGTCGTGGGACGTGGCCAGCTCGGTGCATGCTGCGGTCTCGGCGCCCGCACATGCTCCGCCCTCGAGGGGGCAGGCGCTTACCTTCCCCGCGAACTCTGATTGACCGTCGATGGTCCATCGTCTGTCATCTGTGACGCGCGGCAGTCCGCAAAGAGGAGACCGGAAATGGATTTCGAGCTGAATGAAGAACAACGCATGTGGCGGCAGGCCGTTCACGACTTTACCGCGCAGGAGATCAAGCCCAAGGCCGCTGAGATGGATGCCAAGGCCGAACTCAACGCCGAGGCCATCCGCAAGATGGGCCCGCTTGGGCTATTGGGGCTGAATGTCAGCGAGGAGTTCGGCGGCGCCGGGGTCGATCCAGTGAGCGCGGCTATCGCCATCGAAGAGGTGGCGTGGGGCTGTGGTGGCACCGCCCTCACGGTGGCTGCGCACAACAGCCTGGGCTGCGCGCCGATCCAGATGTTTGGGACGGTGGAACAGAAGCGGCGCTGGCTCCCGGGAATGGCCTCTGGTAAGGCCGGGCTTGGCTCGCTGGGCCTGACGGAACCCGAGGGGGGCTCTGACCTCCAGGCTGTGAAGACTCGCGCCGTGCTCGATGGCGATGAGTGGGTGATCAACGGCGCCAAGGCCTGGATCACGAACCCGAGCGCGGCCTGCCTGGTCAACCTCCTCTGCCGCACCGACCCGGCGCCGGGTTCGCGGTCACTCAGCCTGATCATCGTGCCCACCGATACCCCTGGCGTGCACATCCACCCCCCAGAGAAGAAGATGGGTGTCCGCGCCTCACCCACCCACGCCCTGACCCTCGAGAATGTCCGCGTCCCGCGCGATTACCTGCTGGGAGAGGCGGGGCGCGGCCTTCAGCAGACGCTGCAGGTCCTGGACGGCGGCCGGATCGGCATTGGCGCCATGGCGGTCGGCCTCGCCCAGGCCGCGCTGGAGGAGGCCATCCGCTATGCCAAAGAAAGGAAGGCCTTCGGCAAACCGTTGGCCGCTCATCAGGCCGTCCAGTGGATGATCGCCGATGCCACCACCCAGATCGAGGCCGCACGGCTTCTGGTCTACCGCGCGGCCTGGCTCAAGGGGCGAGGCCTGCCCTTCAGCAAGGAAGCGGCGGTCGGAAAGCTCTTCGCCAGCGAGATGGCCGAGGAGGTCTGCCGCAACGCCATCCAGATTCTGGGAAGCTACGGCTACAGCAGCGAGTACCCCGTCGAGCGCATGTACCGCGATGCCCGCCTGACAACCATCGGCGAGGGGACGAGCGAGGTCCAGCGCATGGTCATCGCCCGGAGGGTGTTGGGATAGGAACAGGCAGGAGCGGACGGTGGACGATAGACCACGGACGATGGCCACCCCTCTATCCACGATCGATCGTCTATGGTCTATGGTCGGTGGTCTGTCGTCTGTGTTCCGTCGTCTATCGTCTGTCGTCCGCCTTGGGGATCACCAGCCCGGTGGGGTCAATCTCCCCCAGCACGCGCTGGTCTTCGGCAGAGGGCGGGTTGGTCCTACCCAGAGGCTCGGCCAGGCGCAGGCGGAAGCCGCTGTTGGCCTGAACCTCCTCGAGCGCCACCCCGGGGTGTAAGGAGAGAAGCGTCATCTCGCAGGACGTTTCGTCGAAGCCGTAGACGCCCAGTTGGGTGATCACGCGGTACGGCCCGCTGCGCGCGGGTAGTCCTGCCCTTTCTCTCTCACCAGGACCGCTCAAGTAGCCAGGCGTCGTGATGAAGTCGACCTTCTCCACGAACTTCCTCTCGTCCTGGCGCATGACAATGATCGTCCGGTGGCAGAAGGAGCCCACGTCGTTCGCCCCGCCACTGCCCGGCAGCCGCACGACTGGGTCTTCGTAGTCGCCGATGACCGTTGTGTTGACATTGCCATAGCGGTCGATCTGGGCCGCGCCCAGGAAACCGAAGTCCAGATAGCCCGCCTGAGAGATCGACATCACATCGTGCATGCTCGAAGCCGCCACCGCCCGGTGGAAGGTGCGGGAATCCCCAACCGAGATCGGAAGAACCGGCACCTGTGGTCCGATGCCACCCGCCTCGAAGATGATCAGAAGCCCTGGCGCGTGAGTGCGCTGGGCCAGCATGGCCGCAATCATGGGCAGGCCGGTGCCCACGAAGACTGATTTGCCGGGCTCCAGCAGCCGGGCGGCCACGCAGGCCAGAAGCTCCGTGGATGTGTAGGTCGTTGTCATCCAGACCTCCGGGGCAAGGCAGTCTGCTGCCGTGGGCGTTCTTTCCCGCCTAACCCTTCAGCTGCTCGATACGCTCCAGCTGGCGCATGCGCTCAACCCCACCGATCTTCTCGAGGTAGGCCGGGAAATCAGCCACGCTGAACACAAACTCCTCGAAGTACTCGGCCGCTCCCTCGGCGGTCTTGGATCGTTTCATCCAAGAGCGGATGTGGTCCTCATCGAAGTAGTAGCGGCGGGGCATCTGGCACGGGTGAGCGCCGTAGGGCACCTCGACCACGGCATCCACCAGGTAGAACGGGATCACTGTGCGCCAGGGTTCCTCCCGGATCGTGTCGTCAGGGATGATCTCCTCCGTCGTGATGACGACCCGTCGGGCGGCCCGCGCCAGCTCGAAGTCTTCAATGATCGTGCCGTCCACCTGGGCATTGCCGAACATGTCGCAGCGCGGGACGTGGATGAGGGTCACGTCCGGATAGCAGGCCGGAAGCAGGCAGACCGGCTTGCCGCTCCACGGGTCGGCAACGACCTTGGCCGAGGAATGCTGCATCGTATCGGTCCCCAGCAGGTTCCGCGAAGGGATGAATGGCAGGCCCATCATCGCGGCCAGGAAGCGCCACTGGTAGCCGGCGTTGCTCGTCTCGGCCACGACCTGGCATCCCCCCGCCTCCACCACGCGCCGTGAGGCTGGCGAGAGACCCCGCAGCTCGTGGCCAAATGCGTAGGCGACCTCGATTCGACCCACGCATCCCGAGGCAATCAGTAGGTCGGAGTCGTGCACCGCGGTCTTGCCAGCCATGGTCAGGTTGCGACGCCGCTGGCGGATGACCTCGTAAATGGCCGCCAGGC
>CAYQUY010000146.1:0-6677 GCA_964420755.1 uncultured Anaerolineaceae bacterium | reverse complement strand
CTCCAGCGGAGACCTTTTCCGGGAGCACTTTGACAAGGAGACGGATCTGGGCAAGCTTGCCCGGGGCTACATCGATCAGGGGCGCCTCGTTCCGGACGACGTCACCATCGCCATGGTGCGGGAAAGGCTGGGGCGGCCCGATGCTGCCGCCGGGGCGGTGTTGGACGGATTTCCACGCACCCTCCCCCAGGCCGAGGCGTTGGACGAGATCCTGGCGGGCCTCCGTGGCCGGGTGGGCGCGGTGATCTACATCCGCGTCAGTGAGGCGGCGCTGGTTCGCCGCCTGACAGGCCGCTGGATGTGCCGACAGGCGGGGCACATCTATCATGAGGACTTCAACCCGCCTCGCACACCGGGTGTGTGCGATATCGACGGCTCGCCGCTCTACCAGCGCAGCGACGACAGCGAGCAGGTCGTGCGGCGCCGGATCCAGGTTTACCTGGGCGAGACCTCGCCGCTGCTGGAGTTCTACCGCCAGCGGGGCCTGGTCCGGGAGGTCGATGGCGAGCAGTCGATCGAGGCCGTGACGGAGGCGGTGCTCAGGGAGGTGGCGCTGTGATCCGATCCCGAGAGGCTCGAGGCGATCCCGAAGAGGCCTTGGACACCGCCTTGCGGCGGGGAGTGGTCCTCAAGAGCAACCGCGAGCTGGGGCTGATGCGCGAGGCCGGCCGCATCACGGCGCTGGCTTTGGACGCAGCTCGTCGGGTGATTCGCCCCGGGGTCACGACGGCAGACGTCGACGCGGCCGCGGCGGAGATCCTCCGCAAGTATGGCGCAGGCTCGGCTTTCAAGGGGTATCCGGGCGCCTATCCGTACCCGGCGGTGACGACGGTCTCGGTGAACGACGAGCTGGTCCACGGCATTCCCGGCTCACGCCGGCTGCGAGAGGGGGACATCGTCAGCGTGGATTGCGGGGCGGTGGTGGAGGGCTTTGTGGGGGACGCAGCCTTCACCTGGGGGGTGGGTCAGGTGTCGGCCGAGGCCATGCGGCTGATGGAGGTGACGCTGGCGGCGCTCTGGGCAGCGATCGAGCAGATGCGCCCCGGGAAGCGAACCGGCGACATCTCCGCCGCGATGCAGACGACGGCGGAAGGAGCGGGTTTCAGCGTCGTGCGGGAGTATACGAGCCACGGCGTCGGGCGGCGCATGCACGAAGACCCTCTGGTGCCGAACTACGGTGTTGCTGGCCGCGGGCTGCGCCTGAGGGCGGCATGACGATCGCCCTCGAGCCGATGGTGCTCGCTGGGGGACCCGAGACGAGGGTGCTGGAGGACCAGTGGACGGTGGCCTCGGCAGATGGGCGCCTGACGGCCCACTTCGAGCACACGGTTGCGGTGACGGAGAGTGGCCCGCGCCTATTGACCGAATTCGACGGGAGCCTAGACGATCCGGGCGGCCTCCGTTATAATGATTACTTTGCTGGTCAGCGGTTGGCGGCCAGCGGCTGAAGGAGTGCAGTTTCATGAAAGTATCGTCCTCCGTGCGCAAGCGCTGCCCGAAGTGCAAGATCGTGCGGCGGCGCGGCAAGGTGTATGTGATCTGCGATAACCCTCGGCACAAGCAGCGACAGGGATAGATGAATGGCACGCATTGAAGGCATTGACCTACCCCGAGAGAAGCGGGTCGAGATCGGGCTCACCTACATCTATGGCATCGGCCGGACGCGGGCGCGCCAGGCACTTCAGGCCACCGGCGTCAACCCTGATACCCGGGTGCGAGACCTGACCGAGGATCAGATCACTTCGCTGCGCGATTACATCGGCCAGAACCTGACGGTTGAGGGCGATCTGCGCCGCGAAGTGCAGATGAACATCAAGCGCATGATCGAGATTGGCTGCTACCGCGGGCTGCGCCATCGACGGAACCTCCCCGTGCGCGGCCAGCGAACCCGCACCAACTCCCGGACCCGCAAGGGCCCGAAGAAGACAGTGGCTGGGCGCGGTCGCAGGCGCGGAGCGAAGAAGAAGTAGCCGGCCGAGATGGCCTGCTCTGGGCTTAGGTGGGGTTTCCTTCCCCCCGCGGCTCGCCGTCACCCGGTTTCGGGGCGAGCCTCCGACAGGAAGAGAGAAGAGGCAAGGGATCATGGTACGCAAAGCACGGGAAGCGCGTCGGGCCAGCGCCCGCAAAGGGAAGCGCACGCTGTCGCATGGCCAGGCGCATGTCCATGCGACCTTCAACAACACCATCGTGACCATCACCGACCAGCAGGCGAACGCGGTCGTATGGGGCAGCGCCGGGCACGCAGGTTTCAAGGGGTCGCGCAAGAGCACGCCCTATGCCGGCCGGCTTGCCGCCCAGGAAGCGATCGCGGCGGCACTGGAACTGGGTTTGCAGGAAGTGGATGTGCTGGTCAAGGGTCCCGGCCCGGGGCGGGAAGCGGCCATCCGGGCGATTCAGGGCTCGACCGTACGCGTACGCTCGATCGTCGATGTCACGCCGGTGCCGCACAACGGCTGCCGGCCTCCGAAGAAACGCCGCGTCTAGAACGGAAGGGATAAGCACCGATGGGGAAGTACACCGGACCGGTCTGCAGGCTGTGCCGCAGGGAGGGCGAGAAGCTCTTCCTCAAGGGCCAGCGCTGCCTCACGCCCAAGTGCGCCATTGAGCGCCGCGGCTTTCCGCCGGGCGACCACGGGCGAGACGCTCAGTTCCGGCGCCGCCGACTGTCCGACTACAGCCGGCAGCTGCGCGAGAAGCAGAAGACCCGGCGGATCTACGGGGTCAGTGAGAGGCAGTTCCGCCGCTTCTACTCGTCTGCCTTGCACCGGCGGGGCATGACGGGCGAGAACCTCCTGGCCATGCTGGAGACTCGCCTGGACAACGTCGTCTACCGCCTGGGTTTCGCCCCGAACCGCGGCCAGGCACGGCTGCTCGTCACCCACGGCCACTTCAACGTGAATGGCCGGCGCACGGACGTACCCTCGATGCTCGTCCGACCCGGCGACGTGGTTGCCGTCCGCGAGGGCTCCCGCTCCCGTAGCTACTTCAAGGAGCTGCCTGAGCTGGCTGAGACCCGCACGCCGCCCAAGTGGCTCGAACGGGATCTGAAGACCTTGTCGGGCAAAGTCCTGCAGAATCCGGAGCGGCGAGACATCGACGCCAGCGTGAACGAGCAACTGATCATCGAGTTCTACTCCCGCTAAGGTGTGGCCCGCAAGGCCGGACCTCGTGGAGGCGTACCGTGGCTGTAACAACCAGTATGGTCATGCCCAAGATTGAGCGAGAAGCCGTAGCTCTCAACTACGGCAAGTTCATCATCAGCCCGCTCGAAGGTGGGTATGGGATCACCATCGGCAACGCGATGCGCCGCATTCTGCTCTCCTCCCTGGAGGGGGCGGCGGTGACCTCGATTCGCATCTCAGATGTATCCCATGAGTTCTCGGACATCCCCGGGGTGCGAGAGGACGTGCTCCAGGTCATGCTGCACATCAAGCAGTTGCGCATGATCCTGCACGAGGGCGAAACCGCCCGGCTGCGCCTGGAGGTTCAGGGTGAGGGCGTGGTCACGGCGGCGGACGTCATCGCCCCGGCCGAGGTTGAGATCGTCAACCCGGGGCTTTACCTGTTCACGGTCGACGACGAGAAAGCCCGGCTGGAGATCGAGATGAACGTGCAGCGCGGACGGGGCTACTCGCCGTCTGATGAGCGCGGCCGGCTGCCGATCGGCGAGCTGCCGACGGACGCCATCTACAGCCCGGTCCGCCGGGTCCACTTTGAGGTCGGGCGGGCGCGCGTTGGCCAGGACACGAGCTACGACCGGCTGATGATGGAGATCTGGACCGATGGCACCATCAAGCCCGAAGTGGCCCTGAGCCAGAGCGCCCAGATCCTGATCGCCCACCTGCGCGACATCGCCGGGGTGAGCGAGGAAAGCCTCCTGGCCGCGGCCGAACGGGAGGAGAAGCCACGGCTGGCAAGCGAGATCTACGACACTCCCATCGAGAACCTCGACCTCTCGGTGCGCGTCTTCAACTCGCTGAAGCGCACGGGCATAACCACCGTCGGCGAGGTCCTCGACATGCTGGAGAAGGGCTCCGAGGCCATGCTCTCGATCCGCAACTTTGGTGAGAAGAGCCTGGAGGAGCTCCAGGCGCGGCTGCGGGACAAGGGCTACTTGCCGGCAGAGACGGAGCCAGCGCCGCAGGAGGCGGAGTGAGGTTCCGATGAGACACCAGGTTGCAGGTCACAAGCTGGGGCGGTCGTCCGGACAGCGAACCGCGCTCCGGCGGAACCTGATGACTGAGCTCTTTCGGCATGAGCGGATTCGAACCACCCGGGCGAAGGCGGATTCCATCCGCAGTGCGGCCGAGAAGCTGATCACGACGGCCAAGCGGGGCACGGCCGCCGGTGAGCTCAAGGCGGTTAACGCCCGCCGGCTCGTCGCCGCCCGGCTGAACGATCCCGAAGTCGTCAAGAAACTCTTCGACGACATCGCCCCCCGCTATGCCTCCAGGCAGGGCGGGTATACGCGGATCGTCAAGCTTGGGCCCCGGCTCGGCGATGCCGCCGACATGGTCCTGATTGAGCTTGTTGAGGAATAGCCAGGCGGCCCTCCCGAGGGTGCGCCGATGGTAGCTTACAAATCGATTGTCGCCTACGATGGCACGGAGTTCGAGGGGTTTCAGCGCCTGGGCGGCGGGCAGCGTACGGTCCAGGGCGTGCTCGAGGAGGCCTTGAGCAGCCTGGGCTGGAAAGGGACGTCGCTGCGGGCCGCCGGTCGGACGGACGCTGGCGTCCATGCCAGGGGGCAGGTGATTGATTACGGTCTGGAGTGGAGGCACGATCCCGCTCTTCTGACCCTGGCCCTCAATGGCCACCTGCCTTCCGACGTGGCCGTCCGCCACAGCGAGCCGGCGCCGGCGGGATTCCACCCGCGCTTTTCCGCCAAAGGACGCTGCTACTCCTATACGATCTTCGGCTCGCAAGCGCGGGATCCTTTGCGAGAGCGCTATGCCTGGAGGGTGTGGCCGCAGCCGGACGGGGAAAGAATGGCGGCCGCGGCTGGGGCCCTGGTCGGTGAAAAGGATTTCGGCGCCCTCGGCCGAGCACCGATCCCGGGCGGGCACACTCTCCGTTGTGTCAACCGGGCGATCTGGCGGCAGGAGGGGCAGGCCTGGGTGTTCGAGATCGAGGCCAATGCCTTCCTGTACCGGATGGTTCGCCGGCTGGTCGGCATCCTGTTGGAGATCGGTTGGTGCCGGATGGGTCCGGAGGACCTGGTTTCGATCCTGGCCCATCCCGGCAAGCCCTGGCAGGGGAAACCTGCCCCCGCCCGAGGGCTGTGCCTGGAAGGGGTGACGTACGAGTAGCGGCCATGCTTTGGGGGAGGACGGCAGGCCGGGCACGGAGGGTGCTTGGCAAGGTCCTGCGCAGCCGGGCGGTCGGTGCTTAGGAGAATGAACGTGCAGAAGACTTACTACCCAAAGGCCGGGGAAGCGACCCACGACTGGTATGTGGTCGACGCGGCCGGGCAGAATCTGGGCCGGCTGGCGACCCGCGTGGCGCGAGCCTTGATGGGCAAGGATAAGCCTGTCTACACGCCCGGCGTAGACGTCGGGGACTTCGTCGTGGTGGTCAACGCCGAGAAGATCCAGGTCACCGGACCGAAGCTCGATGACAAGTACTACTATCGTAACTCCGGCTACCCTGGCGGGCTCAAGCGGGTCACGCTGCGTGAGCAGCTTGCGCATCACCCTGAGCGGGTGATCGAGAGCGCGGTGAAAGGGATGCTGCCCCACAACCGCCTGGCCCGGAAGCTGATCCGGAAACTCAAGGTCTACGCTGGGCCTGAGCATCCCCATGCGGCACAGCAGCCGAAACCGCTGGCCTAGCTGGGCCAGCTGACAGGAAGGCGAAGCGTATGTCAGTTCAGTACTATGAAGGCGTCGGCCGCCGCAAGACCAGCACTGCCCGAGTCCGCCTGGTGCCGGGAAACGGATCGATCACCGTCAACGGGAAGCCGGCCGAGCAGTACTTCCCTCGCTATGGCGACATGGTGGCGGTGATCGCTCCCCTGCGCACGGCCGGCTTTGAAGGAAAGTTCGACGTGACCGTCAAGGTCGAGGGGGGAGGCATCACCGGGCAGTCTGAAGCCGTGCAGCAGGGGATGGCGCGAGCGCTGGTCAAGCTCAGCGCCGAACTTCGACCGGTGATGCGGGCCGCGGGCTACCTGACGCGCGACGCCAGGATGAAGGAGCGCAAGAAGCCGGGTCTCAAACGCGCTCGCAAGGCGCCGACCTACACCAAGCGCTAGCCTGGCTCCGGGGCGGCCGATTCGGACCGTCCCTCGATCCTTGTCCCATCGCCGGGGAGAGCCCTCACCTCCCCGGCTTTGCCTTCTCTAGACAGGTGCAAGATCCGGCGACGGGCTTGCCCGTCCAGCGTTGCCTGTGGTAGGAAGCCCGCGGGCGACGGGGTGTCTCTGCGGCAGCCTTCCCACTGGATGATAGAATCGTCACGCGCGGATTGCAGGCAACGAGCCGGCATGAGGAGAAGCTCATGACGCCAGGGATCACGATCGTCGGCCTGGGCCCAGGCGACCCCCAACTCTTGAGCCGTGAGGCGTGGCAATGCCTCTCTACCTGCGGCGAGGCCTGGCTCCGGACGGGCCAGCACTCGGTCTTGATCGGCCTTCCGCCGGACCTTCGGGTGCACACGTTCGATGACCTCTATGATCG
>CAYQUY010000145.1:0-6695 GCA_964420755.1 uncultured Anaerolineaceae bacterium | reverse complement strand
TGGTAGCGTTCCAGGTCCACCCCGCAAGGTGCCCTCACCGCGAACGGCGGCTCGAGGGTCATTCGGTACGTCTCGGCCAGCCAGAGTCGGAGGGCCTCCGTCGTGTGCAGCAGCCGGCGAGCGCCTGGGCCGCGCAGGAACTGGCCAAAGAGCCAGGGGCCGAGAGTCCCCTGCGGCCGGTCGTGGGCCTCAAGCAGCGTGGGTAGGCCCAGACGGGAGGCAAGCGCCGCCGCTTGAACCGGCCAAACGTAGTAGAGGTCGGGCCCCCACCGCCTTGCGGCCAGCACCGCCCTCAGGCAGAAATCGTAGCGGCGGAATGCCGGAACGGAGGGCAGCCAGTAAACAGGGAACTGCACCCGCAAACCGTATTGGGCAGCGATCTCCTGCCACGCCTCTCTGGGCGGGCTCCCAGGAAGCCAGAGGCGGACATCGTGGCCGAGCTGCGCCAGGGCCTGGCAGGCCTTCATCAGCTGGACGGAATTGGCTGTGCGAGAGGGAACGCGCGAGGCAGCGATGCAGGCGATGCGCATGGCCCTCAGCCTCCCGCCTGCACCGGGCCGGTAGCCTCGGCCTTGCGCAGCTCGACCGCCGTCTTCCAGACCAGCGTCCCGCCAGTTCCCAGGTAGAAGGCGCTAAGGAGCGCAGCCATGCCATTGGCCCCCCATCTCGGAACCAAGAGGAAGATGCCGGCGATCTTCAGCAGCGCCGCGACAAGGTGCACTATCGTCGGATACCCGGGCATCCCCAGCGGCAGCAGGACGTTCCGGTTCCAGTAGAAGATGTTGACGACGGCCAGGCCGACCAGCAGGATCATCAGGCTGGGATACGCCGGCCCGAACTCCGGGCCCCACAGAAGAGCAATCACCCAGCGCCCCAACACAGCCAGCCCAAGACTGGCGGGGACCGTCCAGGCCGCCGAGAGCAGGCTGCCGCTGCGGAGGAGGTAGCGCACGTTCTTCCACCGCTTCTCGGCCACCTCGCGGCTGACCTCGCGGTAGGTGGTGCTGATCAATGGGTCAACCGGGGTGATCAGAATGTTCCGGATGGCCAGTGCCACCTTGTAGTAACCGACCTGTTCCGGCGTGCTGAAGGCACTCAGCCAGAGAAGCTCGCTGTCGCGTGTCACCAGGTTCAGTGTGCTTGTCACATTGATATTGACCGCAAAGCGGATGAGCTCGCCTGACCGATCGGCCAGAATCGAGAGAGGCGCCCGCCACCAGCCGGGGCCCCAATGCGCCCGTGCCTGCCAGATCGCGGCGCCGGTGATGGCCAGCGCCCAGACCGCCTTCCCGATCAGGTAGGCCAGCAGCACCCCGAGCAGCCCGCCCCGGCCCATGAACACACCCGCGATCAGCACCAGCGTGAGAGCGCTCTGACCGACGGTGATGGCCGCCAGAATGCTGAACTTGTTGAAGACCTGCAGGAGCCCGGTTGAGGTTTCGGCCATCAGATTGGCCAGGATGATCAACCCGTAGGTGAGGTAGAGGCCGGTATTGGCGGGATCGCGGGGCGCCAGGTATCGGGCGGCAAGCGGCGCCAATGCGGCCAGGAGGCCATAGGCGACGACCGAGCTGCCGATCTCCGCCAGCCCGGCCGCCTTGAAGACCGCTGCTCCGCGCCGATCGTCCCCCTTGGCGAGGAATTCGCTGACGTAGCTGACCACTAGCTGGCTCATGCGGAACGAGGTCAGCCCGTTGATGACGGTGGCAAACTGGGTCACGATGCCCAGCACGCCGAAACCCGCCGCACCCAGCAGGCGAGCGGCAAGTGCACTCTGTCCCATGCTGAGGACCGCGGCGGCCGTGCTGGCGGTGAAGAGATAGCCTGAGTTGCGTATCACCCGCTGGAGGAGCGGGTTCCGCCAAAGCCGCGCCAGGAGAGTCCGGGGGGACGGGGTCGGAGCCGGGACCATGCTCAGCTCAGTCCGCCGTGTTGATCGAGCGCGCCCAATCGCGCTCCGCCTGATACCAGGCCAGGCAAGATTCCAGGCCCTGGCGGATCTGGACCTGCGGCTTCCAGCCCAGCAGGTCGGAAGCCTTGCGGATATCGGCCCAGGTGGCCCGGACGTCGCTGGGCAGCTCCGGCCGCATGTCGAGCCCCGCCTCCTTGCCCACCAGGCTTTCGATCTCGCGGATCACGTCGCGAAGCGGCACAGGGTGGCCGGCGCCGAGGTTGATCACCTCGAAGCCAAGCGGGCGCAGCGCCGCCACAGTTCCCCGGGCGATGTCGTCCACGAAGGTGAAGTCCCGTTCCTGCAAGCCATCCCCATAGAGGACGACCGGACGGTCCTCGGCGATCCACTGAATGAAACGGAAGATGCTCATCTCGGGCCGCCCGGCGGGGCCGTAGACCGTGAAGTAGCGGAGCACCGAGACATCGAGACCGTGCAGGTTGTGATAAGTGTGACAAAGCATCTCGGCCGCGCCCTTGGTGGCCGCGTACGGAGAGAGAGGCCGGCTGACGTCGGCGTCCTCGCCGAAGGGCCGAGGGTTGTCTTTCGCGTACAGGCTGGAGGTCGAGGCCTGCACGAACTTGCGGACGCCGCGCTCGCGGCACAGCTCCAGCAGCGCCAGCGTCCCCATGACGTTGGTCTGGGCGTAGAGCCAGGGATGGCGCACGCTCTGGCGCACGCCGGCGCGCGCCGCCAGGTTGACCACAGCATCGTATCTGTCGGCCCCCCAGGCCTCGGCCAGCGCCACACGATCAGAGATATCCACCCGGCGGAAGGTGAAGCCCGGCAGCGGAAGCAAACGAGCCAGACGCCACTCCTTGAGGCGCGGGTCATAGGCGTCATTCAGATTGTCCAGGCCGACGAGGTGATGCCCTTCAGCCAGCAGCTGCTCGGCCACCTTGGCCCCAATGAAGCCAGCGACTCCGGTCACCAGGTAGCGCGCCGGCTGGGCGCCTTTCGACGCCGTCTGCCGATGGGCACGCGGGCTGGGCTTGGCGGTCACAGCCTGACTACCTTCCGGCTTACCGCGCCCGCCGCCCCGATGGCATTACGGGTGTCGAAGATGAGGGGCGCCGCCTCCGCCAGGGCGCGATAGTCGATCCGGCTGTGGTTGGTGATGATGACCACACAGTCCGACCGGCGAGCCGCCCGCAGGAGATCAGGCACCGACTGCAGATCGCGGCCTTCGTGCTCGAGCGAGGGCACGTGGGGATCGAAATACTCGACGACGGCCCCCTTCTCCCGGAGCAGGCCGATCACGTCCAGGGCCGGGGATTCGCGTAGATCCGAGACGTCTGGCTTGTAGGTCACCCCGACGATCAGCAGGCGCGAGCCTCGGATGGCCTTGCCGGCATCATTGAGCGCGTCCTGGATGCGCTGAACGACGTAGCGCGGCATGCCAGTGTTGATCTCGCTCGCCAGCTCGATGAAGCGGGCGTTGTACTTCAGGCTCTTGAGCTTCCAGGACAGGTAGAGAGGGTCGATGGGAATACAGTGGCCGCCAAGCCCCGGCCCCGGGGTGAACTTCATGAACCCAAAGGGCTTGGTCGCCGCGGCCTCGATGACCTCCCAGACGTCGATCCCGAGCCGATCGCACATCAACGCCATCTCGTTGACCAGCCCGATGTTGACCGCCCGGAAGGTGTTCTCCAGCAGCTTGGCCATTTCGGCGACTTCAGCCGAGGAGACGCGCACAATCGACCGGATCGCCGAGCCGTACATGGCCGCCGCGACCTCGGTGCACGCAGGTGTAACTCCCCCGACCACTTTGGGCGTGTTGGCCGTCGTCCAATCCTTGCGGCTCGGATCGACCCGCTCGGGCGAAAAAGCCAGGAAGATGTCCTCCCCCACTTTCAGACCCGTCGACTCCAACTCGGGCAAGAGCATCTCCCGCGTCGTGCCCGGGTAGGTGGTCGACTCAAGGATGATAACCATCTCCCGATGGAGCACCGGCCGGAGCGATTGCACTGCCGAGACGATGTAAGACAGATCGGGATCGCCCGTCTTGCGCAGCGGCGTTGGGACGCACACACTGACGCCGTCCGCGCCGGCAAGAGCCTCAACCGAGGTCGAGGCGACGAGCCTGCCTGCAGAAACGAGCCGGGCCACATCCTCGCTGGGGACGTCCCCGATGTAGCTCGCGCCGCGCTGCAGCGATTCGACCTTCTTCGGATCCACGTCAACGCCGATGATCTCATGCCCGGCCCCGCCCAGGACCACGGCCAGCGGCAAGCCAACGTAGCCCAGCCCGATGACACCAACCCTCGCCTGACCCTTCTCAAAGCGATCAATCAGGGCACGCGCGGCGGGCGGAAGGGAAGTAGAGAGAGCGGACATCAGACGTGGGCACTCCTATCCGGAGAATCAGAACAGGTTGAGCTGTTGCGGCTGCGCCGGGGGTTCTTCCTCCGCGGGCTTGACGTCCTGAGCCCGCCGGATCATCTCTGGCAACCGAGCGAAGTCTTCCTCGATGCTGCGCCGGAAGGAGGGCTGATGCAGGGCAGCCGCCGGGTGGTACATGGCCACGACTAGCCGGCCGTTGACAGTGCGGGCGTGCCCGTGCACGGCGCTGATCTTCGCACTGGGCATGAACTTCGCCAGAGAGAACCTCCCCAACGTGACGATGAGCTTCGGATTGATGGCCCGGATCTGCCGATCCAGGTAGGTCGAACAGGCCTCGATCTCCTCCGGCAGTGGCTCCCGGTTGCCCGGCGGCCGGCACTTGACCACGTTGCAGATGAACACCTGGTCGCGTTGCATTCCAATGCTGGCCAGGAGCTCCTCCAGGAAATGCCCCGCCGCGCCCACAAAGGGACGCCCCTGCTCGTTCTCGTGGAAGCCCGGTCCTTCGCCGATGAACATGATCTCTGATTGAGCCGGCCCCTCGCCGGGGACCGCCAGCTTGCGCGAGAGGTTCAGCTTACACTTCTTGCACCCGGAGACCTCCTGGGCGATGGCCCGCAACTCCTCCTCGGCGTTCACCGTCCTCCTCCGCCTGCCTTCGCCCGACGCCGGCGCAGGCCCGACAACGTCATCAGAAGCGCATCCTCATCGTTGTCCCGGTAGTACTTCGCCCTGCGGCCGACGATCTGGAACCCATGCTTGCGATAAAGGTTGACCGCAGCCGTGTTCGAAACCCGGACCTCCAGGGTGGCCATGTCAGCGCCCATCCGTGCCCCGCGCTCCAGCCCCGCCTCCAGCAGCTCCTCCGCGATCCCCAGACGCCGGTAGTCAGGGTGGACCGCCAGGGTGCTGATGTGTGCCTCGTCCACGATCAGCCAGAAACCGATATACCCCACCAGGCGCGGCCCCGATTGCCCCCCTACAATCGTCACCAGCAGCTGGGAAGCCGGGTTTTCGGTCAGCTCAAACCGATAACTACGCTCCGGCCAGGGGATCGGGAACGACATCCGGTCGATCTCCAGCACCGCTGGCAGGTCATCCAACGTCATCGGCTGGATGACCCTCTCCAGGGGCCGAGGCCTCACGGCTTGGCCCCGTCCTGACTCTGGAGGTAGATCGGCACCAGGCTGCTGGCCTCGGCCAACTTGCCGCTGCGCAGCTTCTGCCAGGCCAGCTCGGCCAGAAAACCCGGGCGGCGCAAGCACAGGGCAGGAGGGGCCAGATGCGCCAGCTGTTGATCGGCCAGGGCCTTCCGGGCTTCCGGCCCGATCTCGCCGCAGATGTAGGTTGACTTCTCTAGCCCGCCGGCGATGCCCTCCCACGTCATGGGAACCGCCTCCCCCTGGGCTTGCCAGCCAGACCTCCCCGACCTGTACCACACCCCTGCCACTCGGCCTCGCCCGGCCTCCAGCAGGGCCAGCATCGGCCCATCGCGTCGGGGTTGGCATTGCGCCAGGATGTCCAACGTGGGGATGCCCACGACCGGCAGATTGTGAGCCAGGGCCAGACCCTTGGCCAGAGCCAGCCCGATGCGCAGCCCGTTGAAGGAACCCGGACCCAGCGACACCGCCACTGCGGTCAGGTCCGTCGGCGCCACACCGGCCCGGCGCATCATGAGGGCCACCTCCGGCGCCAACTCCAGCGTGTGATGACCCTGACTGACCCAGATCTCCTCGGCAAGCACCTGGCTTCCGTCGTGCAGGGCAATCCCGATCGTGCGCGTGGCGGTGTCAAGGGCAAGCAGCATGCTCAGGCTCCAAACGCTGCTTTGCGGAACTGCCGGAGCAGCCGCTCATAGCGCGGCCCGGTTGCCTCCAGGCGCATCCCTCGCCGGGACTCGTCCGCCCACTGCAGGTTGATCCAAAGCCGCTGGGGCGGCAGCGCCTCCGCCACGCGGTCTGGCCACTCTACCACGATGGGGCCCTCCCCATCCATCAGTTCTGTCAATCCCAGGGCGATCGCCTCCGGCGCGCCCCCAAGCCTGAAAGCATCGAAATGGTACAGACGGGCCCCATCCGCCCTGCGGTACTCGTTGATCAGCACGAAGGTCGGGCTGGTGACCGGGTCCAGGCATCCCCACCCGCGAGCGATCCCCTGGGCCAGAGTCGTCTTGCCGGACCCAAGGTCGCCTGCCAGGCAGATCAGGTCGCCCGGCTTGAGGAGTTCCCCCAGTCGCACGCCCAGCCGCCGGGTTTGCTCCGGGCTGTGACTGAGGAACTCGAGGCTGCCTTCATCCAGAATAGGCATGTGCGGCCGGATTATACGTCAGCCAGTTCCCACCTACAAGCAGGTGTATGGGTTCAGGACATATGAGATGGTCAGGCTCCTGCTCGCCTCATCC
>CAYQUY010000144.1:0-6708 GCA_964420755.1 uncultured Anaerolineaceae bacterium | reverse complement strand
GCTGGGTACTGGTACATCCCCGGCGCCCCCCCACTGCGGCGAAGGGCAAGCACCCACAACGCGAAGGGGGCGAGACCCACCAGAAGGAAGAGTATCGCGTCGGAGAGGCGGCGCCTCGCGGAATTCCTGGAGTAGGCATAGAGACCGAGAGCGCCTGTGAGCACGAAAGTTACGCCAGCATAGCGGGCCAAGAAGGCCAAGCCCGCGAGCAGGCCGGACCCAACAAGAACCGCCAGATTCCGCTTGCGGAGATGAAAGAACGGGAGCAGCAGGCCCGGAATCCCCAGCGAGAACATGACCGCATCGGACATAGCCCCCGTGTAGTTGTTGACGATGATCGGCGATGTCAAGGCAACGAGGCAAAGGGACACTGCTAACCAGGGTCTCCTCGTGAGAGCACCTATTGCCCAGACGATGCAGAAGACCAGCAGCGCGTATGAGACTATGTCAAGCCAGCGCGCGGCATCCACAAGATCGACCCCTGTGAACCCAGCCAGTCCGAGGACAAGTGGATAGAGGGGCGGGCTGAGTGTGAGGGGCACCACCGCGCCGGATGCTCTCACGAATACCAGCCCGCGTCCGGCGGCGAAATTGCGGGCCGCCTCAAGGTAGGCAACCGAATCGGTCATCGCCCAGGGCCCCCACCTCGTGCCATACCAGACCTGGATTCCTCCCACGATGGCAAGAAGGAGAGCGGCTGCGGGCATGATTGCGCGACACGAGAGGGCCCTTTGCTGGATGCGGCTTGCCCGTGCCACAAGGAGCCGAATGATCATGATCAGGATTCCATCGCGCTACACTGGCGGCGCCTGGCGCTGCTGCTGTGCTTGGCTGGCTTGGGATGGAAGCGGGCCAGGACGAAAGGCCGCCCATCGCCTCTCTGGCTCCAGTGCCAACCAGGATCGCCCCACCGAGGTCAGCCAGGTTCCAGCATAGCACAGGAAATGCCCCGCGGCACTAGAGTTGGCCGGAAGCGCTGGATTCCCTGGTCAGTCCTCGACCCGTCAGCGCGGCGTCCGTAGGACCAAAGAACTCCAGGATCCTCGGCTATCCTTGAGCGCCCTTGCGTTATACAATCTACCACGCGATCCTTGCCCGGGAAGGGACAGATGGGAACGACGGCGACAATCCTGGTGGTCGATGACGAGGCAGACACCGTCGGCTTGCTCGAGCTGACACTTCAGACCGCGGGCTATCAGGTCCAGACTGCGACAGGCGGCAAGGAGGCCCTGCGCAAGATCCGGGAGGAGACCTTCGACTTGGTTCTCCTGGACATCATGATGCCCGACCTCTCAGGCTACGACGTCTTGCAGAAACTGAAGAGTGAGGCCGTACAGACTCCCCCCGTTGTCTTCCTCACTGCCAAGTCCCGGCCCGAGGACCGTCAGACCGGCAGAAGTCTGGGAGCGGCGGGCTTCCTGATCAAACCGACCACCCGCGGCGATCTTCTCGACACGGTGACGGCCGTGCTGAGCCGGTCGCCCAAGCCGAATGCGCCCGACAGGTGAGATAATCGGCCTGGCCAGCGCCATGGCCGACGAGTTTGAGGATTACCTGCTCTCCTCTGAGGTCTTCTGGCCCCTTAGCCGGCGACCCGGCGCCTCCGAAGCCCCTTATCCCCGTCTCTCTTTGGGCAGCTTATCCCTGACACTGGACGAACTTGCCGCGCTGGAAGGCGATCTGGCCGGCGCCCAGGCGGCACAATCGAGGCAGGCGATCCTTCGGATCGAAGGCCTCCGCGGCAAGTGGTCTTCGAGCGTGGCCGAGAAGGCTGCCCGTGAGCTCCGGACGCGTCTGGACCTCTGGCGAGCCTACCTGGAAGACCTCGACGACACTCCACGGGTGGCTGAGGAATACTCCCACGAGGTGAGGCAGCGCGTGATCATCTCCCGCCTGCTGGAACTCGCTGAACCGATTCGCTCGACTGGGGAAGCCACAAGCCGACTGCAGGCCTTGGACGATCGGCTGATTGGCCGCTTCCGTCGTTCCGGGTTCATCTGGGACCCTCGCCTCCAGTCGGTCTACCCCGAGAGCGACTTCTGGTTCCTCTACGGCCGCCTCAAGGCAGCTCCAGACTAGTCGGGATACCGCGCCTCCAGGATTGTGTAGCATGGTCAACTGGACCACTCGCCTTCGCTACGATCCGCTTCCCTCACTCCTCGAATCCGGCAACCCGGCTCTCATATTCGCCACCCGGCGTGACCTTCTGGATGAGCACGACATATCCCCTCGGGATCTCTGGTCTCTCAAGCCAGTGATCAGGCTCGTCGCCAAGCAACTCCCCAACGGGGCATGGAAGTATCATCGAGGCGCCAGGGAGCAGGCGCGCCAGTTCGAGGACTACGACCAGATTGAGACCTTTCGCATCCTCGGTCGGCTGGTCGAGAACTACGCCGCCACCGAATCGCTCCCCGCTGTTGCGAAGGCCGCCGAGTTCCTCTTCTCGCGCCAAACGGAGGAGGGCGACTTCCGGGGCATCTACGGCCGCCAATACACCCCCAACTACTCCGGTGCCGTCCTGGAGCTCCTGGTCAAAGCGGGCTACGATCGCGATCGGCGTGTGGCCAAAGCCTTCCGCTGGCTGCTCTCGACACGCCAGCAGGATGGCGGCTGGGCGATACCCATTTCAACCGTGGGCGCAAGGTGGGACGTCGCAACACTCGGGGGGCCTACGCTCCAGCCGGACCTTTCGCGGCCCTCTTCTCACATGGCGACGGGCATGGTGCTACGGGCTTTCGCCGCCCACCCGGTGCACAGAAGAAGCCCCGAGGCGCTGCAGGCCGGCAGGCTGCTGGCCTCCCGTTTGTTCCGCAGGGACGTCTACCGTGGGAGGGACAAACCCGAGTTCTGGACGAAGTTCTCCTTCCCGTTCTGGTTCACCGATCTCCTCTCGGCGCTTGATTCGCTCACCCTGCTCGGCCTCGGCCCTGAAGTGCCGCAGATCCGGTTCGCCCTGGACTGGTTCAAAGAGAGGCAGAGCGAGGACGGGACATGGGACCTGGTTATGCTTCGCTCGGGGGCCGACAAGGACTTGCGCCTGTGGCTGGGGCTAGCTATCTGCCGCGTGTTCAAACGAATCCCACCTGCACAGGATGAGCCGAGCCGCCCTGGTACGGGTCAGTGATCGCACGTGGCGCTGCGTGAGGGCTTTGAGGACGGGCAGGATGCGACGGAGGAGCCGCGTTCTTCTGCAAACCGCCGGCCGCCTCCCAAGAGGATGACGGTCAGCGAAGAGGGCTGGCGGCCACTGGCGCCCCCGGCGTCGTGCCCGAACGACACCAGGAAACTGAACCGCAGCGGGCAATCGGCCGCGGCCACCGGCAAGACCGAGAAGCACTCGAAGCCAGCGCTATTTGGCGTAGTCGACGGCGCGCGTCTCCCGGATCACGGTCACCTTGATCTGGCCCGGGTACTGCATGCCCTCTTCGATCTTCTTGGCCACCTCGCGCGCCAGGCGAGTCGCTGCGAGGTCATCGATGTCCTCCGGCAAGACAATGACCCGGATCTCCCGACCTGCCTGCAGGGCGTAGCTTTGCGACACGCCCGGGAATGAGTTCGCGATCTCCTCCAGCGCCTTGACACGCTTGATGTACTGCTCGAGGCTCTCACGTCGGGCGCCGGGCCGGGCGCCGCTGATGGCGTCGGCAGCCTCGACGATGATGGCCTCGACGCTCTCCTGGTCGACCTCGTGGTGATGCGAGGCGATGGCATTGACCACCGCTGCCGAGACGGCGTGCCTCCGGGCGAAGTCCGCCCCGATGGCGGCGTGCGTGCCCTCGACCTCATGATCCATGGCCTTGCCCAGGTCGTGCAGCAGCCCCGCGGCCTTGGCGACTTCCGTATCCGCCCCCAGCTCGGCCGCAATCACGCCCGCCAGCTGGGCGCACTCCACTGCGTGGGCAAGCTGGTTCTGGCCGTACGAGGTCCGGAAGTACAGCCGGCCGAGCTTCTTGAGGATCTCGGGGTGCAGCCCAGGGACGCCGGCGTCGAAGGCCGCTTTCTCCCCTTCCTCGACGATCAGCCGCTCGACCTCGTCCCGCATCTGCTCGACGACCTTCTCGATGTGCGCGGGGTGAATGCGGCCATCGAGGACCAGCTTTTCCATGGAACGCCGGGCGACCTCCCGGCGCACCGGGTCGAACGAGGAGATGGTCACGGCTTCAGGCGTGTCGTCCACGACCACATCCACCCCGGCCGCCTGCTCGAAGGCCCGGATGTTGCGCCCGTTGCGCCCGATGATGCGGCCTTTCATCTCGTCCGAAGGAAGCGGCACAACCGAAACGGTGACCTCGGCGACGTGTTCCGAGGCGACTCGCTGGATGGCGTCGGCGATGAGTTCGCGAGCGCGCCGTTCCCCCTCCGTCTGCGCTTCATCCTCGATCTGGCGGATGATGCGGACCATGTCGCCGCGTGCCTCGCGCTCGACCTCAGCCAGCAGGAGCTGCTTGGCATCCTCCTGGGTCATGCCGCTCACCCGCTGAAGCTCGGCCAAGATCTGCGAGTGAAGCTGCTCGATCTCGTTCGCCCGTTTGTCCATCGAGCTCTGCCGTTTGCTCAGCGTCTGCTCTCGTTTCTCCAGGCTCTCGAGGCGTTGGTCAAGCTCTGAGCGTCGCCTTTCCAACCTCTCCTCATCCCGGGAGAGATCCGCCCGGCGGCGCGAGATTTCGGTTTCAGCCTCGGTCCGAGCCCGAAGAGCTTCATCTCGAGCACGCAGCTCGATCTCGCGTGCCTGATCCCGCGCGGCCTCCAGGATCAGATCTGCCTTGGCCTGGCCCGCCTTGACCTCCTGCCTAGCCTGCGCGTGGCGGACGAAGAACCCCACCACGGCACCGACGGCGAAAGTGATGATTGGCACGACGATGATTAACGTCAGCGACGGTGGCACTGCTTATCCTCGCTTTCCTCGCCAGCACCTTCGGCCTGGGACCAGACGCGCTGGACGATTGGCTTGATGACCTCATAGTCGAAGCCTCGTCTGGCGAGGGCGCTCCCCAGCCGTCGGCGGAAGATCTCCCGGGACAGGCCCCGAAGCCGGCGTGAGACCTTCAGCGCCGCCTGATAGGCGGCCTGCTCATCGTTGGCGCCTTCCAGGGCTGCCTCGATCGCCTCCGCTTCTACCCCTTTCTGACGCAGCTCGCCTTTCAGGACTCGCGCGCTGCGAGGGCGGAAAGCCTGGCGATCCTCCACCCACATCCTGGCGAATGCCCGATCATCAACCAGGCCGAGCTCGCCGAGCCGGGCCAGGACCCTTGCCTGGATCTCGGGAGCGAACCGGTGCCGATCGAAATAGCTGCGCAATTCGCTTTCCGACCGAGGGCGCAGGCCCAATAGACGCAGCGCCCTTTGGTAGGCATCCTCCTCCGCCTCGCCCTTGCGGAGCTTCTCGATCTCCTCATCCGTCAGCCTCTGCCCGACCGCCAGGCCGGCGGCAAGGGACCACGTCACCCCGAATGCCTTTCGGCCATCCAGGTAGACGACCACCCAAGAAGGATTCCGAGGCTGACCTTTCAAGGCCGTAATCATCCCGGCCATACAAGGCTCCGTAAAACAATGTGCCGCGGCCCGTCTTTCGGGCCCCGGCAGGGCACGACCTGCTCCCGCAGGAGCATCCCCAGTTCAAGATGCGACGCCGCTCACCGCCCCCGGCCGGTCACCGGGAGGGCGCTGGCAATCCGCAGGCTTCGCTCAGGTCAGGGCGATCTCTCTCGCCCCCTTACCCGAATGCTCGGAAGATCACCAGTCAGCGGTGTCAAATGCCATATCCTGAGTCAGGTCGCGTTCCTCAGCCACGCCGGCCCACCACAGCTCCGGCGTGTCATCCCGGGGCCATCAGGCCTCGAGCTGTTCTTCTCCTGTCTCCCCGCCAGAGCCCCGGGGTGCAGCCCCCAGGCTGGCGGCAGTCCGAATCTTGCCCTCCAGCTCACTCGCGAGTTCAGGGTTCTCCTTGAGCAACTGTTTGGCGTTCTCTCGGCCCTGGCCAATCTTCGTGTCTCCGTACGTGTAGAACGACCCCCTCTTCTCGATCACCCCCAACTCCACCCCCAGATCCAGCACATCCCCACTCTTCGAGATCCCCTCGTTGTACATGATGTCGAACTCCGCCACCTTGAACGGCGGCGCTACCTTGTTCTTCACCACCCTCGCCCGCGTCCGGTTCCCTACCACCTCTTGCCCCACCTTGATGCTCTCGATCCGCCTCACGTCCAGCCTCACCGAGGCGTAGAACTTCAACGCCATCCCACCCGTCGTCGTCTCCGGGTTCCCAAATACCACCCCGATCTTCTGCCTCAACTGGTTGGTGAACACCACCGCCGTGTTCGTCTGCTTGATCGCCCCACTCAGCTTCCTCAACGCCTGGCTCATCAGCCGGGCCTGCATCCCCATCGTCGCATCCCCCATCTCCCCCTCAATCTCCGCCCGCGGCACCAGCGCCGCCACACTGTCCACCACCACGACCTCTACCCCTCCGCTCCTCACCAACGTCTCGGCGATCTCCAGCGCCTGCTCCCCCGTGTCCGGCTGCGAGATGTACAGGTCCTCCACATTCACCCCGCACCGGGCCGCATATCCGGGGTCCAGCGCATGCTCCATGTCGATGTAGGCGCACACACCCCCCCGCTTCTGCGCCTCGGCCACGATGTGCTGGCACAGCGTCGTCTTCCCCGACGCCTCCGGCCCGTAGATCTCCGTCACCCGGCCCCGCGGGAT
>CAYQUY010000143.1:0-6719 GCA_964420755.1 uncultured Anaerolineaceae bacterium | reverse complement strand
GCCCCATCCAGTGCATGAAGCGATCCATCACATACGCCGATCGCGCTAGGTAGCCAACGTCCTCCAGCAGGCCCAGTGCCGCGAAGAAGATGACCAGGACGGGCAAGAGCGACAGCACGGCGCCGGCGCCGTCAATCAGACCATCCACCAGTAGGCTGGCCAGCCAATCCGGGGCGGGAGCAAGAGCCTGACGCGCAGCCTCGGCAACCGACCTGATGACCTTCGTATCAAGCCAATTCACGACCGGCATGGCCGCCGCATAGGTGAGCCAGAATACTAGCCCAAAGACCCCCAGAAGGACCAGGATCCCGAAGAACGGGTGAATGGCGACCCGGTCCAGGCGATCGGTAAGGCTGATCGCCCCGGGACGGGACCGCACGATGGCAGCCCGAACCATGCGGCCAATCCACTCATACCGCCCCCGAGCGATATCCACGATAGCGTCCTCGTGCTGCTTCAGGAGCTCCTCGATCTTCGGCCAGATATCTCCGGCCTCGTCCTGTACCCTCTGGGTAACCTCCCGATCCCCTTCCAGCAGCTTGATGGCAACCCAGCTCTCCGGGTAGGGCGCCGGGACCCGGCCCGCAAGCAGCGCCTGGATCGCGGCCAGGACCTCTCGATGCTCAGGCCCCATGGTCGGTCGCCGGGGAGCGAAGCTTGCCGGATTGCTGGCCAGCTCCAGGGCTCTTTGCATCAGTTCTCGCACGCCCTGGTTTCGCGAGGCGACCATCGGCACCACGGGAACAGCGAGCGCTGCTTCCAACACGTGAGGCTCGACCCGCATCCCTTGTTGTTCGGCGACATCCAGCATGTTGAGGCCTACAACGACCGGCTGGGGGAGCGCCAGCAGCTCGGCCAGCAAGTACAGGTTCCTTTCCAACGCGGCCGCATTGACGATGACCGCCACCACGTCGGGCCGTTCGTAGATGATGAAGTCCCGCGCGGCCCGCTCTTCTTCTGAGTTCGCCGTCAGGCTGTAGGTCCCCGGCAGGTCCACCACCCGGACTTGTTTGCCTTCGTGGACACAGATCCCGAACTTCTGCTCCACCGTCTTCCCGGGCCAGTTGCCGACGTGTTGGCTTAGGCCGGTCAGGACGTTGAAGACCGTCGACTTGCCGACGTTTGGCTGCCCAGCCAGTGCCACTGTGAGCAGCGCTCCCCCGACCCCAGGCACACCCGATGCCCTGTTGCTCATTCGCCGGCCTCTGCCGCAACGAGCTCAACCTCGATCTTGAACGCCTCGCCCCGTCCCAACGCCACCCTCGAGTCCCGCACCTCGATCAGCATCGGGCCATGACGTTGGTTCTGTATGACTGTCACTTCGGTGCCTGGGGTGACTCCCAAGGCGGCCACCCGCGCCGAGAAACCCCTGCCGCCAAGCAGTGAACGCACCACAGCACGCGCGCCGGCGGGGAGTTCCCCTAGCAACTTCCCAGTCGGCGGCATTCGCAACGCGCGCCGCATTCCGAAGCGATGATGTCGTATGGGTCTCCTCATTCGACGCACAGTCGACTCCTTGGATGCTACAGAGAACGTCACGGCCCGATCGTGATCACTGTCCCGACTCCACAGGGGATGAACTCCGTTCCGTACGCCGCCTCGAACGCGGCCGTGGCCTCGGCACCGGTACAATGGCAAGGAGCGACCCGCCGCACACCCAGGGCCATCAACTCCTCAACGATCCCCTGGATGTCACTCCAGCTGCGGCCGCTCAAGTGAAATCCTCCGACGACCAGGTCGACTTCGCCCATCTCCGTAGCCCGACGAACGATCTCGGCGATTCCGGGGTGAGCGCAGCCGGTGACGACGACTAGGCCGCGCCCGGTCTCGAGTATGAGCGACTGCTCGACGATCGCCGTGCCCATCTCGCCGGTTGTATGGACGCCTTCCACGATCTCCTGTGGGCCGCCTACCGGGACGACTTGCGCCCGCTCGCCCGCCCGGCGAGCGATCTCACTGGAGAAAGACTCAGGGACGTAGATGACGAGATGGTCGTTGGACGAGAGAAGCGCCTCCAACCCGCCAACATGGTCGGCATGGATGTGCGAGAGCACGACCACGTCGATCACGTCCGGATCGATGCCAAGCACAGCCATATTCTGCATAAGGATCGCGCCGTCCCCGCCTGTGTCGAATAGGACGGTCATCCCGCCCACCTCTACCAGGCAGGCGAAGCCCCACGCCGTCCGCAGTCGGACGTCGAAGGCGTTGTTGTCGTAGACAATGGTCAGGCGCACTGGGGGCAAGGGAGTCTCCGTCGCAGTCGCAGTAGCAGTAGCAGTCGCAGTAGCTGTGGCCGTGTCAGATGGGACTGGCTCAGTCGTGGATGGGAGCGCGGGCATAGCCTCTTCGGTCATTGTGGGAGGCACCTGCGGCACCTCCCCGCCGACGAGCGCAGGCTGTAGGAAGCCGGCGAGCTGATGGCCGACGCAAAGCGCCACAAGGCAAACCAACACGGCCAGTATCATCATCCAGGCATAATGGCTCGTCTTCCGCACGGCGGCCTCCTCGCCCCTCTCCCCTCGGTCCCATCATGTTCGCACGAGCGCAGGTTCGGCGCACTCCCCAGTTTCAACATCGCCTCCCTGCCATCGCTGTACAGCAGCTCGCGAACCGTCTGCCCAGGCGCCCAGGAGGGGAAGCCTCAGCGGCTGGGCCCGCTCCGTTCGCCGTCGACGAAACGTGCCGCCGCCGGAGACCAGAAACGCACGCCGTGCCGTTCGATGACCTTGGCCCGTCCACTCTCGGCCAGCAGCTGGAGGGCACGTTGGACATCTGTGCCCTTGCGGTCGGCCAGGGCGCGTTCGAGCTCATCCTGACGCATCGGATGGCGCGTAATGACCCCCAGCACGGCGTCCACAATGTCATCGCTGTCGCCCAGGTCGAACTCGCCTTCCGCCGGATGGACAACCTCTGCCACCTCGCCCAGGATCGCTGCAGCCCTGGCCACGCCCTCCTCGTCTGCGGGCCGGACCCACGGCTCCGCCGGCGGCCTTGTGGGCAGAAGGAGATGAACCGCATCCGGCCGTATCCTGCCAAGCACACTGCCAATCCTGCGAAGCGACTGCTCATCGTCATTCACGCCCTGGAGCAGCATGACCTCCACCCATAGCTTGCCCGGATAGTCCGTCCAGAAGTCCATCAGGCCTTGGACCAAGCGCTCATAAGTGGCCTGAGGATGCGGTCGGTTGATCGTCCGGTACAGGCGGGCCTCGCCCGCATCCAGGGATGGTAGGACGGCGTTCGCTGGCGCCAGGTCGTCGCGCAACTCCGGCTGGTACAGCAGTGAGCCATTCGTGATCACGGCTACGGGCAGCTCTGTCAGGCGCTTGACCTGGCGGATCATCCAACCCAGACCCGTGTGCAGGCACGTTTCGCCTGAGCCGACGAAGGTGACCCAATCGATCTCTCCGGGCGCATGTTCGGCCAGGGCAGCTTCGACCTCGGCCAGCACCTCCTCACGCGGCACGTACTCTCGTCGCTCATCCACGAGCGGAGCGGTGCGCCCCAGCTGGCAGTATACGCAGTTCCAGTTGCAGACCTTCAGACCGACGGGATCGATCCCGAGCGACTGTCCGAGTCGGCGTGAGGGTACGGGTCCGAACACGTGTCTCATGGTGTGTGCCCTTTCCAGCAGACGGAACTGCAGTCGTGGCTGGATCGATGCTCACCGCCCCTCTGCGCCTCACTTGGCGGGCATGATCGGCGGCCGCGCTGCCGGCGCCCGAGCGACAATCGCCTCCGCAATCGGCCGGAAGGCCTCCCCGGCGTAGGCTTCGATCTGCCCCTGATCGCACAGCCGGGCGATCTCAGGGTCGAGCGGCAGACGCCCCAGAAGCGGCACGCCCGCCGAGGCAGCCGTCTCGGCCGCGTGACTCACGCCGAAGACATCGTGCTGTACGCCGCAGTTGGGGCAAGTGAAGTAGCTCATGTTCTCGATCAGCCCCAGGATCGGGATGTTGAGCGTAAGCGCCATCTGCGCCGCCTTGCGCACAACCATGCCTGCGAGATCCTGTGGCGAGGTGACTAGCACCGCCCCGCTCAAGGGAAGCGACTGCATCACGGTGAGCGACGCGTCCGACGTCCCTGGGGGCAAGTCCACCACCAGGTAGTCGAGCGTTCCCCACAGGACATCGGTCCAGAACTGCTGGATCGCCCGACCGATCAGCGGGCCCCTCCAGATTACCGGTTGGCTCTCGTCTTCCAGCAGCAGGTTGATCGACATGACGCCGATCCCGGAAGCGGTTCGGGCGGGCAGAAAGGCCGTGGGGCTGGTCTCCGGCCTGGCGCCGTTGGGGAGGAGCATCTTGGGGATGCTCGGCCCGGTGATATCTGCGTCCAGGATTCCAACGCGCTGTCCGGCTCGCCGGAGCGCCACGGCAAGCAAGGCGCTCACCAGCGACTTACCCACCCCACCCTTGCCGCTAATGACGGCGATGACATGCCGGATGTCGTTGAGCCCCGCCACTGTCCCTTCGGGCTTACCAGCGCCTGCGAGGCGCCCCTTCTCCTCGGCCGTCATCTCCGTCGTCCTCACCTCGACGTGGCTTACCCCATCCAGGGCCAAGACGGCCTTCCGGGTATCCTCCGTCAGACGCTCCTTCAGCGGGCAATTCGCCGTGGTCAGGGCCAGGGTAAGGTGGACCTGATCGCCCTCTACCCGGACCTCGCGGACCATACCCAGACTCACAATGTCCCGCTTTAGCTCGGGGTCCTCCACGGTTCGCAAGGCGTCAGTAACGTGCTCGGTTGTCACCATTGAGTGTCATTCCTTTCTGTCGGATGCATCTCTTGCGGCCCAGCCTTTCCCGGCCAGGGCCTCCTGGATCCATCGCGTGAGTTCCTCTGCCCGCAAGTAGCCGACGATCTGCAACTCCTGCCCGGTGACACCTTCGACCTCGCTCACTGCCTTCTGGATCGTCAGCGAGAGTGGCACGGCGATCGGGCAGAGCGGTGAGGACGGCCGGAACTTGTATGACACGCGTCCGTTCTCATCGACTGTGAGATCCTCGATCAGCCGCATCCGCACCACGTCGATCCCGGTCTCAGGGTCCAGAACCGTCGAGAGCTTGGCTAGGATCGCTTCACGCAGCTGGTGTATGTCTGTCATGCCACTGGCCACCGACCCTCAGCGAGGCGCGCTGGCGGATGTCTCCCGCGCTAGATTCACGGTCTCCGCCTGCGTGTGAATCGACTGCACACCGGCATCAGCGAAGACGTACTCCGGCCCCTTCCCTTGAAGGTCTTCTTTCATCAAGACCCGATCCACCTTCTGGGACACCAGCCACTCGGCCACCCGGATGCCCTTCGCCTTCACGACCTCCAGATGGAGATTTGGCAGTACTTCCTCCTTCTCAACCTTCCCGTCAGACAGCCTGATTGTGACGAGCGCGAAGTATGGGGCGGCGCCGAAGTGCTCACTCAGCCTGCCATCCGGGCTGGCCAGAGGGAAGGCATCCCGTCTGTGTGTGGCTTGCGTTGGCTCGTAGTGAATCAGCACGCGTTCGACGTGGGGCACCCTGGAGCGGATGGCTTGCTCGATGCGCTGGCTGACGGCATGCGCTCTCGCCAGATCATCCCGCCGCAACGCCACCACCGTCTCGAGGAAGCGGTACCGACCCGAGTTCCGTCCCGTCAGCGACTCGATCTGAGCCGTGGCGGGATCGGCCTCGATGATCCGGCGCACTTCAGCCAGGGTGGCCGCATCCAGCGACGCGTCCAGGAGCACTCGCATCCCGTCCTTCAGCAACTCCCAGCCCATTCTGGCAATGAAGAACACGACAAGCAGCGCCGCCGGCCGATCCAGGCTCAGCCGGAAGAGGCGCCCGATCAGGGCAATGAGGACTGCAGCGCCAGAGAAGATGTGGGCACGGTATTCGAGGGCGGATGCGATCAGGCTGGGCGAGTTGGCGGCTCTTCCCGCCCGCAGCTCGAAGTGACTGAAAGACAGCGCGATGACCATGGAGAGCGCGACGCCCGCCAACATCCAGGCGTTGACCGTCGTCTGGCGCTGCCCGGAGAGTAGGGCTTCCCGAACAATCTCATAGCCGGTGAAGAAGACCAGGCCCGCCAACCCCACCGCAATCACGTTTTCCACCTTGTAGAGGCCGTAGGGGAAGGACTTACTCCGATATTCCGAGATCTTCAAGCCGACCAGCACCGCCACCGAAACCACCAGGTCCACCAGGTTGTGAAACATCTCGGCTGCCACGGCCAGGCTGCCCGATGCGACCGCAATGCTCAGGTTCAACACGGTCAGCAGCACGTTGACGCCTATGGATCCCCACCCCCAGCCTTCCACCGCCGTGTCGGGGATCCCCAGCTCGCTTCCCCGTTCTGAGGATCGCTGTTGCGCGTCCGACGTAGTCATGACTTCACCATCTCGTAGCCGATCTCCGAGACGACCGTCTGCCAGACACGGCGGATCGCCTGGCTGGCCGGCGAATCGGGGCGATAGGCCGTCACCGGCTCGCCGCGAACCATCGCCTCGGTCACCGCTTCATCGAAGGGAATGGACCCTGCAACCGCAATGCCCTTTCGCCGGCACGCGTCATGGATCTGTTCTGCAGCAATGGGAAACAGGTCAGCCTTGTTAATGCAGACCTGAGCGGGGACCTGGAAGTGGTCCGTTGTCTCAAGGATGCGTTCCATGTCATGGATGCCTGCCACAGTCGGCTCGGTCACGATCAGGGCCAGGTCGGCGCCCGCGGCCGCAGAGA
>CAYQUY010000142.1:0-6755 GCA_964420755.1 uncultured Anaerolineaceae bacterium | reverse complement strand
TGACAAATCGGCTACATGGGATAAAATCACCGACACTCGCGCCGAAGTGGCGGAAATGGCAGACGCGCTGCGTTCAGGGCGCAGTGAGCGTAAGCTCGTGTGGGTTCAAATCCCACCTTCGGCATTAGCAGCCCCAAGACGGGGCTGTTCTTGTTGAGAGGGGCCGAGAGCACTCCGCTCGCCAGCCGGTATGAATCGCCCTAGCCCCGCACACCTGCTTGCGAGCGCGTCGCCCCGGGTGTAATCTGGTGGATGCCATGACGGAAGCGAATCCGAGGAAGCCGGTCCTATCGAGGCTTTGGATTGGGATTGCCATCGTGGCCATCATCCTTGTCCTCGGGGATCTGAACCGACGGATGGCGGATGCCCTGAGGCTCGAGCGGGAATCCGCTGTCGCCCAGACGGTTGTGGCGTCGCTGGAGTCGGAGAGCGCCTATCTGCAGACGCAGATCGCGGCGGCCACCAGTGGCGCGCTGGTCGAGGAATGGGCGCGGCGGGACTCGAAGATGGTGCGTCCAGGCGAGCACCTCGTGGTTCCGATCCCGGCCCAGGGGGGAACGCCTCAAGCCACCCCGTCGCCGACGCCCCGAGCGCTCGTCCCCAGCCGCTGGGACGTGTGGTGGGAGCTGCTCTTCGGCGGGTGATTCCTTGACGCTCGCGCGAGCGGTGTGCTACAATCCGGCGCACGTCAGGGGGTGAGTGACTGCGGTGCGGGGTGGAGCAGTGGCAGCTCGTCAGGCTCATAACCTGAAGGTCGCAGGTTCAAGTCCTGCCCCCGCTACCTGGATCGGATGAAGACGGCCTATGGCCTGAGGCAGGCGGCCATAGGTCGTTCGTTGAAAGGCGAGGTAGCTCAACGGCAGAGCAGGGGACTCATAAGCCCTTGGTTGTGAGTTCGAATCTCACCCTCGCCACCTCCCTCCGCCCGAAAGGGCGGTTCTTGATTCTGGCGATCGGGGGTGCTTCCGAGACCCGCTGGGGCGAGGCTAGATGCCCGGCCGCGACGTGAGCGCCCCCCTTCAGGATCCATTTGGATGCAGCTCGACTCCCGCCAGGCGGCCCAGACCACTTCGTGCGAGCATCGCCGGGCTGGGTCTGCAGGTTGACAGTCACCGAGAGATGACACTCGGGTCGGCTACGCCAACTCGCCTCCTCCGCCGGAATGCGCGAGAATGAGTGGATCGCTTTCTGGGCCGCAGGGCACCTTTCCGCAGAAGAACCGGGACGTGCTTCGCAGAGGACGGAGGGCACGTCCCCGCGGATCTCCTCATTTGCACCGCGCAGTGCTCTCTGCAGACAGGGGCCATCCGGTGTCTTGCTCGCCGCGCAGCGTGGTGCTTGATCGTGTTGTCCGGAGCGAACCGGGCGGCATCCGTTCTGGCGAGGGCTTTGCATCTGGCGTTCGGGCGGAAAGTGATCCGCCGATTCGCCCGATCAGGCTTTTTGGCCAGGGGGCGCGCATCCGACGAGAGATTGCTCAAGCAGGCCCCTGGGCTGGAGGCCAAGGCATGTTCGGATCTTGGTGAACGGAGGTTGACCATGGCGTTGCCTTTAGTGCTTCTCCTTGAGGGTCTCACCTACGCAGTGATCCTCAGCCTGCTTGCGGTGGTGCGGCAAGAGAAAGTGTCGCTCCGCCTTGTCATTGAGACACTGCTGTTCACGCTTGCCGTGAGCGGCGTGACCGCGCTCAGCGGTTGGCCGACTCATCCGGTCCTGTTTCTTTTTGCACTGTACTTGGTGACCATGCGTGTGCGTCTGTTGGTGGATGTCGGCAATTCATTCGCCCGGCGGGGGCGCCACTCCCAGGCAGAGGCCTTGTACGGTCTTGCAGACCGTCTGGGACCGGATCCGGTGGCTAAGAGCATTCTCGCCCTCAATCGGGGAGCCATGCTCCTGCAAAGGGGGGAAACCCATGCTGCCATTGCCGCCCTGACGGACCTGGTGGGGAAAGCGAAAGAGGGGCGCCTCGGGCCCCGCCATGAGGCGGCCATGCACTACAATCTCGGTGCTGCCTATCGCCGTCAGGGCATGGAAGCCCAGGCGACACGCGAGTTCAACATGGCCGTGGATGCATGGCCGGCCTCGCCCTATGCCCGGCGGGCGGAAGAGGCCCTCGGCCAGAAGCGTCGTGAACCCAAGGGGCCGCCGCCAGGGTAGCGCTGGGCCTTGAGATCTGCGGCAAGGGACGCCTGTGGACTGGAGACATGCACATTTCTCTGAATGCTTGACGCTGAAGCTGGGTGTGGCCGCCAAAGCGGGAGCTCGGCCCAACCTGGCGGGGGGTGGTTCTCGTCGCTCGCGGCGAGCTTGTGAAGTCTATCCATCGAATAGGCTGCGCTGCGGCCGATCTCTTGGCCCATCCCTGACGGGCGGCACAACCCCGTTGAGGTCGGTTCGGTCGAGATCGTCCTCTTGGAGGTCAACGAGGGGGAGGTGATCGAGGCCACCGAGGCCACTCAGCACGGCCGAAGGTTGAGGAACGCAGAACCTCCGGCGGGTCCGCTTTCGCGCGTGGACACTGGACTTAGGAGAGCACAGCGGAGGTCTTGATGAACGCGGGTCAGTGGGTCGTCATCGGCCTATGTGTTGTCCTGGGGCTCTGGTTTGCCGTCGGCAGCATCTCGAACGGTCGGAGAATCCGAATGATCTCGCGAGCGCTGGAACCGGCGCTGACGAAGTATGGCAGGATACGTTCCTTCCGCCGATTGGGGAACAGCGGCGCCCAGTTCATTGTGGACAGAGCCGAGTCGCCATTCCGGCAGATCGAATTGGTCTTCCTGCTCGAGGCCCGGGAGAACCTGCCCCTCTGGCTCCTGGAACGGATTCGAGGGCGGCGGGACGAGCTTGTGCTCCGGGCAAACCTGCGGGCCGTACCCGCTCAGGAAATCAGCCTCGGCGAAAGCCGGGACCGAGGGTTCAAAGCGCGGGTTCTCGAGGAGCGGCAGAGGCCGTATGAGTGGATTGCGGCGCCGCCTGGCCTAGAGATGGCAAGACGGGGCGCTGAAGATGTTGCCATGGTAGAGCGCCTGGGGAGGTTCCTGGAGGGGTTTGGACAGGCGGTCAGGCGCGTTACCATTCAGTCCAAGGAACCGCACCTGACGGTGAGGGTCAGGCTGTCTACAGACGAGGTCATGTCGGTGGAGGCGCTGTTGGAGGCAATTCGTAGCGTTGTCTTGCGGGGTGGACCCGGCTAGAGGCAGTTCTCGTCGGCACGAAAAGAGCAGGGAGAGCCCGGGGGCTCTCCCTGCTCGCGGTCCGAGTTGCGCTAGGCGTACAGCGTGGAGGCCATACGCTCGAGCATCGCCACGCCGCGTACCTCGGTCTCAAATAGCGGCAGGATGGCGCGCACCTGGCCCTCGAATTCCTTCCAGATGGTCTGCATGTGTTCGTTCTGCATTGCCACACGGTTCTTGACGAAATCGGGCGAGGAGGGCTCGACTCCGCTCTCGTCGATCTTCATGTTGACGATCACGCCACCCACCGGGATGCCGAATTCCTGGAACCAGTTGATGAAGCGGGCAATGACCGCGATCGGGAGTGCCTCGGGCAGGGTGACAAAGAAGAAGGAGGTGAGATTGGCGTCGGTGAGCAGGGTCTTGGCGTGCCCCATGCGCCGCCCCAGGTCGAGCAGGTAATCCATCAAGGGGTCCTTTTCCTGCTTCTTCTTGCTGTAGGAGAGCAACTCGCGCAGGGTCATCGCCTCCTTGCGGCTCTCCACCATCTTGTTGACCCACATCGAGTAGACGCTCGACATGCCCAGCAGGCGGCGGGCGTTGGCGGTAGGCGCCGTGTCGAAGACGTAGACCTCGTACTCATCCTCGAACATCAGGCTGATCATGTTCTCAAACATCGCCGATTCTTCGAAGGCGGGATTCATCGTTGCCGATTCGACGAATTCGTCGGCCCTGGTCTTGATGTCGGCGAACTTGAGGAACCACTCGATCTTCTCGCGAATCTCGCGCTTGGATTGTTCAATGGTGTCGTGCGTATCAATCTCGTAGGCTTCGAGGCCGGGCACGCCCGTGACCGGAGTTGGCTGGCCAAACACGTTCTGGTCGAGCAGCCCCGAGAGTGAGTGGACGGGATTGGTTGAAGCCAGCAGCGTCTTGCGGCCCTGCCGGGCGGCCCACAGCGCGGCTGTGCCAGCCAGGACGGTCTTGCCCACGCCTCCCTTGCCGCCGAAGAAGACGTACTTCAGGGTGGGGTTCCTGGCCATGTACTCCTTCATGGATATCTCGATCACGCCCCACCTCCAAACATCACCTCCGCCATGCGCTCGATCATTGGCAGGCCGGTGATATCGCGCTCGAACTCGGGCACGCGCGCCAGCACCTGGCCGCCGAAGGCCCGGTCGATCTTCTGCAGGTAGCCCTCCTGCATCGCCAGCCGATTTCGCAGGTAGTCGGGGATGCTCTGCTGTGCGAGTTCCGACGGGATGACGCGGTTGACAATGTAGCCGCAGATCGGGACGTCGAACTTGGCAAACAAGCCGGCAGCCTTCTGGGTGTCGAGGATGATCATTTCCTCAGGGACAATGACAAAGAAGAACGCCGTCTTCTTCCGGTCGGTCAGGATACTCGAGGAAGTATTGATGCGGTATTTGATGTATTGCAGCTCGCCAAGGATCTTGTCTTCCTCGGTCTCCTTCTGGCGGCGCATCACCGCGGCCACCTTGTCGTAGTCGGCCATCTCCTCGCGCAGTTTGGTGATCTTGTCGATCCACTCGTCGTAGACCGAGGCCATGCTCAGGTAGTAGAGAGCGTGCCCAAGTGGAACGAGATCGTAGATGTAGTAGTCATACTGGCCGCCGACAACGATGTCGACGACCTCGTCGAAGATGGCGCTTTCCTCCATGGCCGGTTCGGCAGCCGCCGCCTGGATGTAGTGCTCGATTTCCTCCGGGATCTGGGGGAGGCCGTACATATCGCGGATCTTCTGGCGGATCTCCTCTTGATACTCCTTGATACGCTGGTCGGCGTCGATCTCCTGGGCATACAGGTTAGCCATGATCTCGACCGGCCCCTTGCCGAAGATATCTCGCTTGAAGATGTCGGAAAGGCTGGCCTGCGGATCGACGGAGAAGACCAGCACCCGATAGCCCCGCCTGGCCAGCCAGTAGGCCGTGGCCGCACTGAAAGTGGTCTTGCCCAAACCGCCCTTGCCGCCGAACATGATGTAGCGGCGATCAGGATTGGTTTCGAACGCAGCTCTGAGTGACATTGTTGCTCCTGTCTAGGCCAAGGCATCCGTCAGGTCTTTCTCGCGCAACATGCGCCGCTTCCAGGTGCTGATCTGAGGGACCACGTACGGCAGCAGGCGCAAACTGTAGTAGGGCGGCAGGATGGGGATGCCCAGGAGATCGCCCATCGTGATCAGGATGAACAGGTGCTCCATCGAGCCGCGGGTCTTGAGTGCGAAGCGCGCCATGTCGTGGCCTGCCATTCCGTAAAGCACGCCTTTGAGAACCTGGAATAGGCTGGGCTTCTCTAGATCGTCTGGCATGCGAGGCTCCTCCTCCGGGCTCGCTGATGCTGGTCCCGGCTGTCTCAGGTGATTTCCTGATCGCATAGATCCGTCAAATCGCGTTCGCGCAGCATGCTGCGCTTCCAGCCCACGAATTCGGGCATGGCATAGGGCAACAGGCGCAGGGTGTAGTAAGGCGGCAGAACGGGGATCCCGAGTATATCGCCGAAGACCACTAGGATGAACAGATGCTCGAGGTGGGCACGTTCCTTGTGGAGATCGCGCACCATTTCGTACACACTGGCGCCATAGATCATCTCGCCGATTGTCCGGGCTAGGCGAAGCACCAGGCGTCCGGCCGATCTGAGAATGCGGCGCATGATTCGAGGGTCACTCCAGGGTTGCAGCAACTCCTGCCGTGCATGCCAGACCTGCGGCGCAAAGCCTGTTCGGAGGCAGGCACGTCCCTTTCCGCGACTCGTTGCGGCCCATCGGCGACGAAGATGGGATGGCGGCGCGCATGGCCGCTGATCGACTCGCACATCCCCTGGAGCGAGTCCGGGGCCTACAAGTGAGAGACGATGCGCTCGCCAAACCGCTCCACGAGAGCGGGCGACGGGACCGACAGACGTTGGCCTCCTCTGGCCCGGCCCCTGGAGGATATTCTAGACCGCCCTCTCCAGGCCACAAGCCCATACGAGCCTGGGCCGTGATCGTCGCATGACCCCGCGCCTTGTGCCAGGCCCGGACAACGTCGACCCGAATGAGCGGCGCTCGACGACCTCGGCCCAAGGGGAGGGGCGGCATGCCGAATGCCGCCCCTCGCACCAAACTGAAGCTACGCTGTCGCTTTGGCGCCCGCCGTAGCGCCGGAGGTCCGGAATGCCTTCCACCCGTCCCAGGCGAGCATGAGGGCGGCCACAACCAATACCAGGGCCACGGCGCCGATGATGACCTGCGCCGCGACGAACTGGCCGACGTTCGCGATGTTGTACGCGGCCGGGTCGGAGGCCTTGGGCAGGTTGAGGAAGAAGGACTCATACGCCTTGAACAGCAGAGCGCCAATCGTGGTGACGAACATGAACAGGAAGGGCCACAACGACCACTGATAGTTCTTGCCCTTCGCCTTCAGCCACAAGGTGACCAGCAGTAGAGCCAGCGACGCCATCAGCTGATTGGCTGCGCCGAACACGACCCAGATCTGCAGGAAGGGCACCAGCCAGATGAGCGCCAGGGTCAAGACCAGTGCGACGATGGTGCCGACATGGGCATTCTTGAGAGCCGGGATCTTG
>CAYQUY010000141.1:0-6756 GCA_964420755.1 uncultured Anaerolineaceae bacterium | reverse complement strand
CTGCAAAGGCGGCTGGTGGCGACCAAGTGCCGCCTGGTGAAGGCAGGGACCCAGGAGGTGGCTATCTGAGAAAGGCGCTTCTCGTCAACGCTGCTCACCCGGAGCAGCCTTAGAAAAGCGAGGCCTCTGCCGCTGCCTCGCTTTTCATTTGTTGGCCCACTGGAGAACGCGCCGGCGCGGGCTGCATCGGCTCCACCTGTGGAGCGCCCTGAGGCCCCGCCCGCCTTCCCACCAGAGGGCGGCTCCTCTCCGAAGGTATAATCCATACCGGATGTCCCGATAGACCGGCAGATACCGGCCAGTAGGCAATGCTATGCCTCCCGTCAAGCCCGGCTCCAAGTACCACCCCCTCTTCGACTACTTGCGTCGGCAAAGCAGGGAGACCATCGTCATGACCTTCGACCAGATTCAGTCCCTGATCGGAGGTGAGCTTCCGTCCTCGGCCCGGGCCGGGCGTGCGTTCTGGAGCAACCGCTCCCATGGTGCGCTCCAGGCTTCCGCCTGGATGGCCGCAGGCTTCCACGTGCAGGCCGTCGACCTGGCGTCTCACTCCGTGACCTTTGCCCGGCCTCAGCGGCGCTACCGCGTCCATCGCCAGGGTGACGCCGTCCAGTGGGACGGGGAACTTGTCCGGGCTCTCCGGGATCACATGAGGGTCACCCAGGCGGGCTTGGCCGAGATCCTGGGCGTCCGCCAGCAGACGGTCAGCGAGTGGGAGACGGGCATCTACTCCCCTACCCGCGCCCGCTCGAAGTATCTGACCATGGTCGCCGAGAAGGCCGGCTTCCCGTTTGGCGAACCACCGTCCAACACAGGGGGCGGCGACGGCAACCGAGTCCAGAAGGGCTGATAGCCGTTCGGCGGCCTGTCTCGCCGCTGGTTCAGGGCTAACAGAGAGACAGCTCTCCCCAGACCGACGCCCAGCCCCTGCGCATTGACCCCGTCGCCGGCTGTATGATGGGGCTTGACACCGAAGCCGGTTCCGTGTAGAATGTCAATTGCGAACGGGTGTTCGCCCGAAAGGGCGAGGGGCTGATAAGGCCCCATCGGGAAGAGCGCTCGAGGGACATCAGGGGGTGTGCATGCAAGCGCAGGCGTCGCGACCTCGGGCGCTTTTCCTTTCCCCAGACGGCACGATCTACTCGGACGAGCAGGTCTGCTCTGGCGCCGTCCCTGGCCAGCAGGGGACCAAGCCGTGTCCCCTATCCAATCGGGGAAGGATCCCGTTTGCCGGCGCGACGCCAGAAGGGCCTTCTCCGCTGACCCAGAAGACGTCCGGGACCCCGCCGGCGATCCCTTCCTGTATCGTTGAGCAGCTGGGAACACTGGGGGATTGGATGGGGAAAGACAAGATCCTTTACCCGCCCGATCTCTGGCATCTGCGCCTGATGAAGTGCAGCCAGATGTTCCTCTTGGTGATTCCCGGCTTGTCATAGTCTCTCTGGAAGCGGAAGGGACACAGGGTGCAACATCGGCTCACGACTTCGGCGGGAGGACCGCCCCTCGGCGGCAGAATCCATCTCCGGTTCATGCGCCTCAAGTCCAGACAATAGAGAAGCTCTGGCCTCGGCGGTCCGCCCGACTCGCGGCTCGACAGCCACTCTCATTGAGAGATTCTTCCGCCGGGCCCATCGGACTTCGCACCTGTCCTACCCCGGCAATACACTGGCAGCATCTCGATGGCCCTTCGCACGCAGACGACAAGGGTAACGATGCGGGGAGAGCCCTAGCCTCACGCGGAGGGGATCTCGGGGTGGGCGGCCAATAGGGCCAGAGGCGCTCGAGGGTTGCCCACGAACCCTCGGGCAACCAACGACACGCTTGGGCCGACCGGCTCGCCGCACTCCGTCCGGCGAGATCGTCCTCGCTCGTGGAGCGATTGCCCCGCCTGGAGCGAGTAGCTCAACGGGCTGCCGGCGGGCTTTGGGAACCCACCTACCCCGGCGACGCTTGAGCTGGCGCCTGGTCGCGGCGGCCCGCTGCCCCACACACCGGACAAGGTATAATGTGGGCACGTTCGATAGGGCCTGGGGATAGAGGCGAGGTGCCGGTGGCCGGTCCCGTCACACAAGACCCCTTGGTTGATCTTTCCAAGAACGTGAAAGACCCCCTCAAGATGCTCATCGAGCTGGGCAGCGCGGTGGACAACGCGCAGGACAGCCAGCAGATGCTGACCGATGTCTGCCGGATCCTGACCGGGCCAGGATGGTACGACATGGCCTGGATTGGTTTGATCCGGCCCGACGCGCCAGGAGTCCTTCGGCTGGCAAGGGCTGGCCTGGAAGATGTCCTGCCCGATCCGGCCACCCTTCCCATGGACGATCCCGACGCCGCGTCAGGGTTGCTGGCTTCCCTGGCGCAGCAGACCGATCCCGTCGTTGCGACCGAGATCAAGGCCGGCAGCCCCATCGATCCGTGGCTGGAGCGGGCTTCTGCCGCTGGCTGCCGGTCAGCGGCTGCGTTGCCCATTCGGCGCGGCGGCGAGCTGATCGGCCTGCTCAACCTCTACTCCCGCCTGCCCAACGCCTTTGGCCAGGACCGCCTGCAGGTCCTGCAAGAAGCTGCTGATCACGTCGCCTCTGGGCTGAGCCGGCTGCAGACGACCAAGCTTGGCTCGCCTCGGTCTGCGGATCCCGATGCCGAACGCCAGAGGCTGCAACTCCTCTACAACCTGACCCAGGCCGTAACCAGCAGCCTGGAGCCTGCGGAGATCCTCCAGCGGGCTATCTCCTTGACCAGCCACAACCTGGGAGCCTTGTTTGGCGAGGCCTACACACTGGACCGCCACAGCAATCTTCTCCACCCGCGGGCAGTATCTGATCCGGATCCCGTGCGACTAGCCAGCGCTCGGGATCGGCTGGGCACCTCCCCCGGAGGAGGCATTCCCGGATGGATCGTTGCCAACCGGCAGGTGCTCAACCTGGCGGAGGTGAGCGTCGATCCGCGCTGGAAGCCCTCCGGTCAAGGAGATTCCCAGGCACATGCCGTCCTGGGCGCCCCGATCCTCGCCGGCGACGAGCTGCTGGGGGTCCTCCTGGTCTTCCACCATCAGCCTGCTGCCTTCCGTGACGAGCATCTCGAGCTGCTGACGACCATCGCCCGACAGGTTGGGCTCGCTCTCTCGAACGCCGAGCGGTACCAACAATCGCAGCGACGGCTGGCCGAGCTGACGGCTCTCCAGCAAGTCGGCCAGGTCATCAACCGCCGTCTGGAAATGCAGCCGCTCCTCGAGGAGGTGGTCTGGCAGGTGGCGGAAGTGCTGGGCTACCCGATGGTCGAGATCCTCCTGGTGGAGGGCCAAGACATGGTCTTCCGCGCCGGCCGCGGGCCCGACCTGCATGGCGTGCGCACGGCGGTCTCCGATGGGGTTTCCGGCCGGGTCGCCCGCACCAACATGCCGGCTTTCGTGCCTGATGTCCGGGCGGACCCTGACTACCTGGCGCTAGTGCCGACCACCGCGACGGAGATCGCCGTCCCCCTGCGCAAGGGCGGCGTGGTCTTCGGCGTGCTCAACGTCGAGACTCCCGAACCAGGCAGCCTGACCGAGGACGACCTGCGCCTCCTCTCCCTGCTCGGCGACCAGATTTCCGTGGCCATCGAGAACGCGGCTTTGTATGACCATGTCCGCCAGCACGCTGACGCCTTGGAGCGCACCGTGGCCGACCGAACAGCCGCCCTGGAAGAGGCTCTCGATTACGCCCGCAAGGCGGACAGAATCAAGTCGCAGTTCGTCTCTGACGTCTCGCACGAGCTTCGCACGCCCCTCAGCAACATACGCCTGTACCTGGACCTGCTCACTATGGGAAAGCCCGAACGATTCCGGGCTTATCTGGAGACATTGGACCGAGAGACCAACCGCCTGGCCCGCCTGATCGAAGACCTGCTGGCGATCTCCCGCCTGGACGCGGGCGCGGCGATGTTCCAGCCGTCCGAGTTCGACCTCAATAGCCTGGCAAGTGTTCTGGTCGAGGACCGGCGACGCTTATTCGCCCAGAAGGGCCTGAAACTCGAGTTCTCCCCGCAGCCAGACCTGCCTGCCGTCCTCGCCGACGAACGCATGGTCACCCAGGTGGTGGCCAACCTGCTGACGAATGCCATGCAGTACACGCTAAGCGGCAGCGTCACGGTCTCCACGGCCAGCCAGACAGCGGGCGGGCGGTCCTGGGTGACGCTAACCGTCGCCGACACCGGGCTAGGCATCCTCGCCGAAGATCTGCCCCACATTTTCGAGCGCTTCTTCCGCGGCGCGAGCAGCCGGCTGGTGAGAGCCCCTGGCACCGGCCTCGGGCTGGCCATCTGCAAGGAGATCCTGGATCGACATGGCGGGCGGATTGCGGTGGAAAGCGAGGAGGGCCGCGGCAGCACCTTCACCATCTGGCTGCCCATGAGCAAGCCGGATTCGGTTGCCACGATCGGTCGCGACGCAACCCACGAGCAGCCGACCCCCAGCGCGCCCTGACCCTGGGGCAGGACCTCCCCCTGGTTTAAATCCGGACATAGGCCCTTCTCCATGCAAAGCGGCCTGTGATCATCCGGCTGGGTAGCCAATCTCGCCGCACGAACGCGGCTGCCCCGAGGCCCATGAAACCTCGGGGCAGCCGTTCTAGGCTGCGCTGTAGCCTCCGCCCCTCAAGGCGCCCACCGGGAGACAGCGCGGCGAGCCAAGGCACGGGGTTGGATTAACAAACGGCAATCAGGCCATCCCGAGGGCCGAGTAGATCGCACCCACGTCCACGTGCTCCGACATCAGCTTGTTGAAGGCTTCCAGCTTTTCCGGCTCGCCCAGCCGCGTCTTGCCGTAGGCGTCCTCAATGCACTTGACGGTCTCCATGGTGTTCATCTTGACCAGGAGAACTGGGACGTTGACGGCATCCGCCTGCTGGACGACGAGTGGGCTGGGCCGCAGGTTTCCCGTCAGGATGAGGGCCACGGTTGAGGTCTCCAGAGCTGCCAGCTGGATGTCGGTCCGGTCCCCACCCGTGATCACGGCCTTGTTCTGCTGCCGGCGGAAGCGCGAGAGGCAGGCTTCCAGGGTCATCGCGCCAACCATGAAGGCTTCGGCCAAGGCCTCAGGGTCCATGCACTTGGTCAGCACCTCAGCCTCCAGGCGTCGCACGAGCTCCCCGAGACTCAACGCCGAAAGCTTGGGTACGCTCGGCAGAACCCCCACCACGCGGACACCGAGGCTCGCGAGATAGGGCCGGGCGTAGTCGTCGACGAAGTCGCGCGCCTCATCCGGAACCTGGTTCAGGATCGCCCCGAGCATCAGCTTCCCTAGCCAGGCTTGGGAACCCAGGATGTCATCGATCACCTGCATCTCGGCGTGATACTTGGCCATGACCAGGACCGACGCACCCAGCGTCTGGGCCAAACTCATGTTCGATAGGCCGATGGCATAGCCCTCACGCAGGCTCGATCCGCCCTCGAGGAGCAGCACGTCCTTGTCCCTGCCTGCCCTCTCGGCGGCACCCCGTATCTTCTCCAGCATGTCCCCCTCGCCGATCCCCTTCAACCGCTGGCGAAGGGAGGCGGGCGTGATGATGATCGGGGTGAGATCGGCCAGGTCAGTGTCCAGCCCCAAGGCGCTCCAGACGAACGCCGCGTCCTCATCGCTGAGCTTGCCCTCTGGAGTCCTCCAAGGATGGATGCTGATCGGCTTGATGTAACCGACCTTGTAGCCGTCGGCCTGGAACCGCTTGCCGAGGCCCAGGCACAAGGCCGTCTTGCCGATGAAGGGCTCTACCGATGTGACATAGAGTGGTTTCATACCTTTCTCCCTGAGGGTTCTGCCTGCGACGCCTTACCCGTCCGTACCTCGCCCTGCTTGATCACCAGGCGCATGTCGATTGCCAGCCCACCGTGTTTCTGGTCATAGACAATGAAGGGGTTGATATCGAGTTCGGCGATCTCGGGGAAGTCCACAACCAGCTGCCCGACCCGCAAGAGAGCGTCCACCAGGGCTTCCTTGTCCGCCGGGGGCTTGCCGCGCACGCCATCCAGGATCGCCCGGGCTCGGAGCTCGCCCAGCATCTCCTCCGCCTCTTGGCGGGAGAAGGGGGCAATGCGGAAGGCAACATCCTTGAGGGTCTCCACGTAGATGCCGCCCAGACCGAACGTGACCAGCGGGCCGAATTGAGGATCACGGTTCATGCCAATCAGGGTTTCCGTCCCCGGTGGAGCCATCTTCTGCACCAGACACCCCCACAGCCGCGCCTCGGGGAGATAGCGCTGACAACGATACGTGATCAGATCAAAGGCATCGCTGACCTCGCCGGCGTTCTCCAGGCCAACCTTGACGCCGCCGACATCCGTCTTGTGCAGGATGTCGGGCGAGGCCACCTTGAGCACCACCGGGTACCCAATCCGGTCGGCGATGGCCACCGCCTCCTCGGGCGTTGTCGCCAGTTCCGAAGCAGGGATCCGGAGCCCGCAAGCGGTCAGGATAGCCCTGGCTTCGGCGTCTCCAATGGTCACCCGTCCTTCGGCCAGCGCGGTGTCAATGGTCTTGCGGACGGCGGCATGATCAATAGCAGTGGTCTCGTAGGTAGGCAGTGGCTCCTGGCGATAGCCACGGTAGACACTCATGGCCTTTAGGACCATTGCCGCGCGCTCCGGGTAAGGGAAGTTGGGCACGCGGTTGGCATCCAGGACGGCCGTCCCGGCCTCCACCCGCGCCTCGCCCATGAAGCAGGCCAGGATTGGAATGTCGACCTTCTTGGCGATCTCCGCCACCGCCTGCGCCGTCTCGGCGATCTC
>CAYQUY010000140.1:6242-6782 GCA_964420755.1 uncultured Anaerolineaceae bacterium | reverse complement strand
GGGCGGTCGCGCTCTGGACGTCTGGCCCCAGCTCCGGGAGTACTGAAAGGGGAGGGGGATCCCCCCTGGGTTCTTCCGCTGCCGGCCCTGTGGCGAGGGATACTCCATGTCGGGCCTGGGACTGACCCTGGCCATCAACCAGGCGGTTCTCGAGGCTCGGTAGGCATGTGTCCGTCCTTGAGGCGGGCAATCGCGGGGCGGCAGCCGTGTCGGTTCGGGTGCCGGAAAATCCGGGCACCGACCCATGACCATAGTTCGCTTGAAACCGCCCCTGAGAGGGGACATAATGAACTCTACGAGAGGCTCTTCCTGAGCCTCTGCCTTGCTGCTTTGGGGAGACAGATGGACGGCAAGTCGAACGGCGGGCCGACGGTCCTGGTTGTCGAGGACGATGCAGCGATGCTGGTCGCCTTGCGCGATATCCTCGAGGGATCGGGCTACCGCGTGTGGACGGCCGCAAATGGCCAGGAAGCGCTGGGGGTCCTGGCGAAGCAGAAGCCGTCCCTGATCCTGTCGGACATCGCCATGCCCGTCATGGAT
>CAYQUY010000140.1:0-6232 GCA_964420755.1 uncultured Anaerolineaceae bacterium | reverse complement strand
GGTTATGGGCTGTACCAGGCGGTGCGCAGGAGCCCCGGTGGCAAGACGATCCCCTTTGTCTTCCTCACGGCCAAAGGGTCTCGAGAGGACCTTTTCAAGGGGAAGTCGCTGGGTGTCGACGACTACATCACGAAGCCCGTCACCAGCCATGAGCTGTTAGCTGCCGTCCACGCCCGTCTCCAGCGGACGGACGAGATCATGGTGGCCCAACTCCAGACGGCCTACAAAGCCAGCCTGAGAACCTTGGCCAACGCCATCGAAGCACGGGATCGATACACCCGACACCACGTCGAAAGGGTCAACGACTACGCCCAGGCAATGGCCAACCAGCTCGGCTGGGATGAGCGGCGCCGGGATGTTCTGGAGTACAGCGCCATCCTGCATGACATTGGCAAGATCGCGGTGCGTGAGTCGATTCTGACCAAGACCGGCCCTCTCTCTCCTACTGAGTGGCAAGAGATGAAAGAACACCCCCGGGTGGGTGGGCGGATGGTCGAGGGAATCACCTACCTTTCCCCTGCGATGGCCGGCATCGTTCACCATCATGAACGTTGGGACGGAACGGGCTACCCCGCTGGCTTGCACGGGACTGGGATACCCGAGGAGGCCCGGCTCCTGGCCGTGGTGGACACGTTCGATGCGATGACCTCGGAGCGGCCGTACCATCCCGCTTTCCCCGCCTCGAAGGCGCACAAGGAAATCGTCAGCCAGGCTGGTCGGCAGTTCGATCCGGCCATGGTGCAAGCCTTCTGCGCCTGTTGGGACAGGGGAGGAATCCGCCAGATCCTGGAACGATCGCGCTAGCCGGAGTCGCCCCCGTCTCCTGAGTATGAGCAGGACCCGGCGCTGCCGCCCGCGCGCGGTGAGCGACCTAATCGCGGCAGGTGTCGTCGAGGGTTCGCCGGATCAGGGACACGCGGCTACTCGGAGCGGAAGACCGAGTTGCGGTTCCCCGCTAAGCTGCTCGAGGATCGTGAGCGCGGAGGCCGCATCCGCGGGGCCTACCTCCCAGTTGGAGGGCTCGATCACCAGGGGGACGGCGCACACGCTTCGAACGCCGGATCCATCCATGGTGACCCGGAGAAGTGCGCCCCGGCGCGTTCCAGGCTGCGCCCCCTGATCGAAAACGGCGTTTCCCAGGCTGAAGGCAACCAGGGTCGGTCGACCTCGCCCACGGCCCCAGACCCATTCCACGGGCTGCAGTACGTGTGGGTGATGGCCGACGATTAGGTCCGCGCCCGCGGAGGCGATGGCCGCCGCGATTTCTCTCTGGCGTGGGGCCGGCCCGGTTTCGAGCTCGGCGCCCCAATGGATGGACACAAACACAAGATCGGCGGTAGCTCGGGCTTGCCCAACCGAAGCGGTGGCCGCATCGAGGGCCAGCGGGCTTCCGACGTCGTCGAGGGCAATCCAGGCGACGCGAAACCCTCCGACCGTCCCGACCCACGGTTCCATCCCGGGACCCACGGCGCCCACACCGGCGCCGGCAAGCGCCTCCAAGGTGTCCTGCAGGCCTGCCTCTCCTGCGTCGAGGCTGTGGTTGTTGGCGAGAGATACCAGCGTCAGACGCGAGGCTCGTAGGGCGAGAGCCGCCTCCGTTGGGGCGCGAAGATCGAGCGTGGGCGCGATGAGGTCCGCTTGTGTCAGCGGGGACTCAAGGTTGGCGAGGCTGAGGTCTGCCCGGGTCGTGTAGGGAGTGAGGGCGGCCAGGACCTCTTCCCAGCCGCCCTCAGTGTGGGCTCGGGCGACGTCTCGCCCGAGCATGATGTCGCCCGTGACCACAAGGGTGATGGAGCGGGCGGTTGGGGCGCGGAGCCCGAGAGCGAAGGCCCCCAGCCCAAGCCCCAGCAGGGCGAGCGCCGAACGGGTTCTCACGGTGCCATGAACATCCCGGTCCATTCCGGCAGTGAGGGTGTCTCTCCCGAGGCGACGAGTGCCTGCCAGGCTTCATCCGTCAGGCGCGAATCCGCGGCATAGGGAAACTCGTAGTACGTGTAGACTGCGCCCACGGAGATCCGCAAGGGAGATCCTGGCAGAACCACAAAGATGCGAGTAGGTTGACCGATCGCCTCCTCGAGGACAGCCAGCCCCGGGAAATCGGGGTGCAGGCCGGTGGCAATGTCGGCGACGAGCGCGGCTTGCTGATCCTGGAGATCGCGGCAGGCTGGGCCGGGCTCATCGCAGTCCGCCGCTGCCAGCGTCAAGGCCTCTAGCTCGCCGCCGATGCTGTTGATGCGCCAGTAATCCTCCTCGCTCAGGGTCTGGCCGGCGAGCTCGCTTTCGGCGACCCTGGTGAGGAAACCCAGCAGGTCCATCAGGTTCTCGAGGTTGCCGGCCGTTGTCTCCGTCAGGAGGTGCCGGCTCTCGAGGCCATCGTGGGTCATCTGGGCCAGCGCCAGGAGGCGAGAGAAGGCCTCGGGATTGGGCTCGACGTACCCCAGCGGGAGCTCCATCGGCCCACCCCCCATCTCGGCCATCACCTGCTTGGCATACAGGATCGTGTCGTGCTTGAGCTCGGTATACGAACCCAGGGCGGCATTCAGATCGCGGCGCTGCCAGGCTTCCGTCCGCATGAACTCGGGGTAGCGCCCGTCTTTGACAGCGATCACCGATTGCAGGGTGTACAGCCACGCCCAATAGACGTTCTCCGTCCACGAGTCCATCTGGAGGGCGGACAGCTCATCCCGGACTTGGGACATCTGGGTGTCGAAGTTGGCGTAGTGCGTCTCGCCCATGTCGTCCAGGATGGAAAGCGCCTCGTCCGAGCCGAGGGCTGCGAAGAAGTCAAGCGCCTTCGGCAGGCCGCGTGGATCGTCGATGGTTCCGACGTTGCGCCAGATCATCTGCTCAAAGACATAAGCGTCGATGGTGAAGCGCTGGCCCATGAAGCGGAACCCCTTGGTGGCCTGCTCTTCGTCCTGCCAGATCCAGACCCACATCGAGTTGATCTGAGGCGGAGGCAGCGTTTCCGCGGCCTCCAGGAAGGCAGTCATGAGCGCCGGGTCGGCGAAGGCCTCCAGAGAGGGATCGGCGCCGAAGACGGCATCGGAGAGAGGGCCGTACCGGAAGTACGAGAGATCATCGGCCTTGCCGACAAGGAAGGTCGTCGGCTCGTAGATTTGCTGCCAGAGCGTCAGGGCCGTTGTGCCATCGGCGGCTACAGCCGTGCGCAGGGCTTGGGTCAGGAGCAAGGCCCGCTGCGTCTCGAAGGTATCTCGCAGCCGGAAGGTCGGCCGGCCATACCACATCATGGTTCGGAAGTAGCGTCCGAGTTCCTCGCTTCGGGTGTAGTGCCCGCGAGGGATGTACTGCGAGTAGTCCTCAATGAGCCTCTGGTCTTCCGGCAGGTCAGGCCGATCCCAGATCGGGGAGAACGTGGCCCCGGAGTGGGCGAGGATGAGGGCCAGCTCGGCCTCAACCAGGTCGCTCACCTCGGGAGGCGTGGGCGTGTCGAGCTCCAGCAGCCGGCCGGCGACGACGAAGAAGGCGAGGTTGCGGCGTGCGGCTTCAGCTAGAGACGTGCCCGCCAGCTGGTCGAGCTGTTCCTGGGAGGCCGCGATCATCGTCTGGGTGAGGCTCTCCAGTGTGGGGATGAAGTAGGTCGTCTCGAGGTCGCGCAGGATCTTGTCGAAGAAGAGGTGGTAGACGTGGAGGACGGAATCGGTCGTCACGAACAGAGGCAGGCTCTCGTACCGAAAGTCCTCGTAGACCTGATAGAACTCCCGGTACTCGCCAGGGGTCGGTTGGGCCACGACGAAGCCGTTCTGCGACAGCACAGCCTCCTGCTCCGCAGAAAGGCCGACGCTGGCGAGCCCCTGAACGGTGCTGAGATCGACGGGAAGACTGTAGCCCGTGAAGGAATCGGGCAGCGACACGGGCACCGGATTGTAGGATGCGAAGACCGGGGCCACGGCGGCTGCGGGCGGGGTCGGTGCCACGGCAGTAGACGTGGCTTCTGGGGCGCCAACGGTAGGCGTGGGTTGCCCCGTTGGCAGGTTGCCGCAGGCAAGGGACACGAGGAGCAGTACGGCAAGGGCGACCTGTGGGCGGCGAGACGCGGTCATTTCACACTCCTTGGGACTTGAGATACCAACAGTCGAGAGTGACCGGATGGGTCGAGAACGGGCATCAGCCCGACGTAGCGGCCTTCTGGGCCGCGGGCGACCAGTGTGAAACCGAATCCATTCCACTCCCACACTGTGACGAAGCGGGCTGGGCCGCTAGCGCCGTAGCGGGACTCGAGCGCCACGAGTTCCTGGCGACCGTCACCGTCAAGGTCTGCGGAGGCGAATGCGGTCAGAGGGTCAGCCATAGCGGAACCTGCCCAGAGCTCTGCGTAGGTCTGGCGATGCCAGCCAATCAGAATCAGATGACAGGATTGGCCCTGGCTGTCGCGAAACCCGGAGATGCGTCCGGGATGGGGCAGGTAGGCATCGATCGGCCAAGGGGCAAAGGGGCGCCAAACCAGGAGGGCCACTTCCGGCTGGGCGTCCTGGTTGAGGTCTGTGATCGCGGCCTGGATGACCCTCCAGGCCGGCGGGCTCTCCCAGAGAGTCTGGTCGGAGCGACGGATAACGGCGTGGCCGGCCACAAGCGCCACTGACTCGATCTCCCCGTCCGGCTCCAGGTCGCCTGCCGTCGCTGGCTTCAGGGGCGTCGCCGAGGCGGGGAACTGGATCCTCGTCAGCCGATCGGCGGATAGCTGCCAGACCTCGAGCCTCATCGGAGAAAGCAGGATCAGGGACAACGCCCCGGTCAGCCCTAGGTAGAGCATGGGAGGGACAGACAATCTCATGACGCCGCCTCGGAAGTCCTCGAGAGCGAAGCATGCCCCTTGGGGACGAGGGCGCATTATAAGCCCGAGCGGGGTTCTGGCAATCCCGTCAGAGAGGAGGGTCTGAACAACCCGGATTGGCCGGCGGAAGGGTATCGTGATCCGACCGACAGGGCCTACGCCTGGCGGCCCTGAGCCAGCAGGCGAGGCCTCGTCGCGCCCGCAGTCCAGAACCCGCGCGATCGGCCCAGAAAGGAGTAGGATCTGCTCTCGCGCCCCGATATCGAGGGGCTCTGCTCGGGGCAGGGAGGCCTGCCGGCGAAGAGAGGCGAGGTCGCGTCGGGGTGTCCAACGGAAGGTTGTGCGAGCTTCACCGGCGTTTCCCCATGTCCTTGCGAGGCGGGTCGGGTCCTGGCGGCGCCTTTGGCTGGGGTGGGCGCTTGACAGCAGGCGCTGCGCATGCTATTCTTGCCGATGGTTATGATAAGTGCAATTAGCGCAAGCAAGGACACGCCAGCCGATGCGAAGACATGACCCTCCTCTCGACCGACCGGACCCTCACGAGCCTGGCCGAAATGGGCCCGAAGACGCCCTGCTGGGCCGCCGACGAGCTCGTGTTGCCGATTGGACGGTGGCCGAGTCGATCCGGGCCTACCTAGACAGCGTGAGCCTTGCGCGGAGCCCCAATACGGCACGGGCCTACCGGAACGGCCTGGCGCGCTTCCAGGACCTTCTCCGGGACCTGGAGGTCGACCCGGCAGCCGTGCTGGCTCAACAGGCGGTCGAGGAATGGATCGCAGCGTTCGCCGCCAGCCTCAAGGACCACGCCCCCGCGAGTGAGCGGCTGTATCTGACCGCCGTCACCGGGTGGTACGAGTTCCTTGCCGCCGAGCGTCTGGCCTCGGTCAACCTGCCTCGGGTGCGCCTGCTGGTGCGCCACCGGGCTCGCAGGCCCGGCCAGCGCCTTCCGCAGTTCCCTCGCCTCGCAATTGAGACCATTGTCGAGTATGCAACAAATCTTGCTCGTGGTCCGTTCGAGGATCCCACCACCCGCCTGCGCGGCCTGCGAGACCGTGCCTTCCTGATCACGCTGGCGGATACGGGCCTGCGGGTGCACGAGGCGTGTGGGATGCGCCGGGGGGACGTGGACTGGGCCGAGGGGCGCGCCCTGCTCATCGGCAAGGGCGATCAGCAGGCCGTTGTGCGGTTCTCGCGCAGGGCGCTGGCTGCGTTGAAGGCGTACCTTGGGGCGCGGGCCTCACTGGACGGCGCTTCGGGCAGGCCGCTAGCCTCCCTGCCCCTCTTCGCACGCCACGATCGCGGAGCCGGTCGCAAGGTTCTGCCCGTGACTACCACAACCGGTCGTTCGATTGTCCACCAGCGGGCCCGCGAAGCCCTTGGCGCAGAAAGCGCCGAGGCAGTCACACCGCACTCGTTCCGCCATTACTTCGTGACGGT
>CAYQUY010000139.1:2077-6821 GCA_964420755.1 uncultured Anaerolineaceae bacterium | reverse complement strand
GCCTATAGATGTCCAGCATGATCCCCTTGGTGCCGCGAAGCGTGTCGCCGATGGTGTCAAACGGCGCCTTGCTGAAGCCAGCCCAGAATGAGGGATATCCCAGGCTGGTCAACTCGCCGCCAACCGCTCCTATGGCTCCTACCCATTTGAGCGCCTCGCCCCCAGCTTCCATCAGGGCCTTGAGAGCGGCCTGGACGGGAGGCAGGCCAAAGGGGATGAAGTTGCCGGCCACTCCATAGGCCTCCAGGATGCCCGGAAGAAACGGGAGCATCCGGAAGGGCTCCAGGGCTCCGAAGACGCGCGGCAAGTAGACGTTCAGGAAGAAGCCGGACGGATCCTGGATCAGCGCATCGTACTCATCCGCCTTCATGTACTCGCCCTCGTTGCACTGAATGCTGTGCTCGGGCGCCACCCCGTGACCCGGCCAGGAGTACAGCTTGTAGTCCATGATCTCGTAGGCCCTGCCCGGTCCGGGCGACACCGCACCGATGTGCGCGTCGGCCCCGAATTCGAGCACGTACTTCTTGAACGCCGCGGCAAGTTTGTCATAGTCGTACGTCACATCCCAGGGGGTCATGCCAGCGTGGAAGACGGGGAAGTAGCTGGGGATGATTAGCACCGGGACCCGGTCGGGCCGCTTCTTCATCTGAATGGCGTCCTTGATCCGGGTGATCCTGTCCCTATACGCCTTCTCCGCCTCTGGGCTCTGGAACTTGAGGTCTTGGCCCTGGGGGTCCTTGGGTGAGAGCCATCTCTGAAACAACGCTTCCTGCTTCTCTTCTGGCGATAGCTGTGCTGCCATTTTGGTAGCCTCCTTCTTGCTCTCCCAGCCGAGGTCCGTTACTTGCCGAGCCACTTCTTAGCCAGGGAGACCCCGGCCACGGCATCTCTCCCGTAGGCGTCCGCCCCAGCGTATTCCTTGATCTGCTCGGTGATCTGACCACCACCGATCATGACTTTGACGCCATCTCGAAGACCGGCCGCCTTGATGGCCTCGATGGTTTCCTTCATGGCGTCAAAGGCCAGGGTGAGGAATCCGCTCAGGCCGATCACCTGGGGTTGGAAGTCGCGGATTGCCTCCACGAACTTCTGGGGGGCGACATCCACGCCCAGATCACGCACGTCAAAGCCGTTGACGTCGAGCATGAAGCTCACGATGTTCTTGCCGATGTCGTGGATATCCCCCTTGACCGTCCCGATGATCACCTTCCCTTGGCGCTTGACGTCCGGCATCTTGGCCAGCTCCGGCTTGATGATCTGCGTGATCTGGGCCAGCATCTCGCCGGCCATGATCAACTCGGGCAAGAAGTAGGTGCCCTTCTCGTAGCGCTCCCCGACGATGCCCATGGCCTCTCTGGCCGCATCCATGATTGCCGTGGGCGCCGTACCGTCGGCGACCATCTTACGGACCAACTTGAGGGCTTCTTCCTCCCTCATGTCGGCAATGGCGCTGATAAGCTTCTTCGACATAGTGTCCTCCTATGGTGCGGAACAGGTCGTCCTCTCCTGCCAATCCACCACGTCCATCCGTTGAAACTACACCCGAGTGGCCATCACCTCCGGTCGAGTGAACAGCCCGGCACGGTAGGCGCGCGTGTAATTGAGGCAATGGTGATCCTGTCCCAGGACCAGCTCGGCCGCAACCAGTGCAGCCATGATCTCCCGATCCAGTGGGTCAAGGATGGCGCTGTCGATCCCGGCGGCGAGCGCCAGGGTCAGGAAGGCCCGGTTGATATGCGACCGGGCCGGGAGACCGAAGGAGATATTGCTCAACCCCATGGTCAAGTGAGCCTCCGGGAATTCCTGGCGGAGGGCACGGATGGTTTCCAGGGTGACCTTGGCGCCTTGGGTGTTGGCGGCCAGAGCCATGGCCAGGGGGTCGAGGTACACACGGTCATCGGGGACTCCCTTGGTGCGTGTCTCTTTCATGAGCCTGCGCGCAACCTCCAGGCGCCCCTGGCAGGTGCCGGGAATGCCTGTGCTGTCCATGGCCAGGGCGATGACGGAGCAGCCATGCTCTGCCACCAGCGACAGGATGCCCTCGATTCGCTGCGGCTCTCCACTGATGGAGTTGACCATCGGTGTGCGCTCGATGACTTCCAGGGCGGCCGCTACGGCGACTGGGTTGGCGCTATCCAGACAGAGGGGGATCTCCACCACGGCCTGGATGCTCTCGATCAGCCATACCAGATCATCGGGCTCGGCGCTGCTTCGCGTTCCGGCATTGACGTCCAGCCAGGCGGCGCCGGCTTCGGCCTGCCGGACGGCCAGGTCGCGGATCACGGCCGCGTCGCGCTGCTCAATGGCCCGGGCGACATGCCGCCGCGTGCCATTGATCTTCTCGCCGATGATCCTCAGGCTGCTCACTTCGCCCTCTTGAAGTCCATGTAGGTGATGGTCTCACCGGGGCGGGCAACGACGAACTCGCGATCCAAAGGACCGCTCACCATCTTCCGGATCAGCCTCTCGGATCCGGGGATCTCTGCATAGCGCAGACCGAATCGGCTGGCCATGTTCCGGCTGTACTGGCGGTATTCCTCGGTGCCACCCTGACCGGTGTCGATGAATGCCAGGCGCTTGTAGTTCCTGAGGAGCCTCGCCATGACCCGCTGAGCTCTCTCCGCCCCGAAGGCCTCCACCAGCCTCGCGTGCTCGCTGAAGGGGCTGTCGCCGACGTCGATCCAGCCCCTGGTCAGGTAGTAGGTGCCTGGTTCACACTTGAACTGCGCCTTGTAGGCCTCCTGCGATCCCAAACAGATGGCGATGCAGTCGTCCACACGCGGCACGACCAGCGTGCATCCATTGGCCCGCAGGCCGACGACGGCCATCGAACACAGGCCATACCCGAGGATGATCGTCTCGGCCGATGAGGCTGCGCGATCGATGGTCTCCTGGAGGACGCGCCTTAGGGCGGAAGGGTCTGCATGCAGGCCGAAATCGAGGGCATGACACTCTGTGCCCGGGGGAAGATGTGGCCGAATCTCCTCCATCACTGCCGCGCAGGCAATGACCTGGGTACGCGAGCCAGGCAGCCAGAGGGGCGCCGGTGACGACATGTGCCAACTCGCTAGGGGCTTTGATTTCAATTGTACATTGATATAGGGAAGATGTCAAACAGCGTCCCAGACCGAGAAATGGTCCCGGTTGACAATTCGGCGGGCGCCAGATACACTTGTATAGGGAACTCACTCTTGGCCGAAGAACCAATTACCTGCATCGACCGCGATTCACACGAGCCGGCCTACGCCCAGCTGGTGCGCATTCTTATGGGGCAGCTCGCGTCCGGCGTCTTCCGACCTGGCGACCGGCTTCCCTCCGAGGCACAGCTGTGCGAGCGCTACGGCGTCAGCCCCATGACGGTGCGCCGCGTCGTCAACATCCTGGCCGACCAAGGAGTCGTGATCGCCGAGCAGGGGCGAGGCACATTCGTCAAGCCCCTCGAACTGAGCACCGCCACATTCAATCTGGACAGGTTGCGGGAACTTTTCCGCGGTGGTGGCCAATCCTCGGTCAAGCTCTTGGAAGCACGGATCACCCCGGCCAGCGAGCGGACGGCCCGCAAGCTGAGGATCGAGCCCGGCCAGCGCACGGTCTTCATCCGCAGGCTGATCTATCAGGGTGAGGACCCGGTCCTCTTGCACCGGGAGCACGTGATCTATGACCCCACCCGCCCGATCATCGAGGCGGAGATGGAGGTCACCGCCCTGCGTGGGCTCTTGAGCGGCGGTGGAGGCTCGGACCTCAAGCGTGGCGATCTCACCATCGACGCCACCACGCTCACCAGCGACGAAGCCGCATTGCTGCGCTCCAGGGGCGGGGCTCCTGCCTTCCGCCTGGAGCACGTCTTCTACGACTTCGGAGACCGGCCCGTCAGTTGGGGTTGGTTCATCTGCTCCGGCGAACGCCTGCACTTCACCGCCACCCTTGGGGTTTCCGATTGACGGACGGCCAGACAATGAGCCTCACAGACACCAGCGCATCGCTGATCGCCGCCATCTCTGATCTCCAGGAGGAGCAGGCCCTCGCCCTCGTGCGCCGGCGGCTGGAGACTGGCGACGACCCGCTGATGATCATCCAGGACTGTAAGGAGGGGATGCGCCTGGTCGGCGCCCACTACGAGCGAAGCGAGTACTTTCTGGCGGGGCTGATCATGGCGGGTGAGATCTTTCGCGAAGTCATGGAATTGCTCCATCCGGTAGTCGCGCTTCCGGCCTCCGGTCGGGCGTCGGGCCGTGTCCTGCTGGGAACGGTGGAGGGCGACATCCACGACCTCGGGAAGAACATCGTCAACATGCTGCTCGGCTGTCGGAGCTTCGCGGTGTACGACCTCGGGGTGAACGTCCCGCCAGCCGTGTTCGCCGATCAGGTCGATGAACTCCAGCCGGACATCGTAGGCCTGTCCGGCCTGCTGACCAGCTCCTACGATGCCATGCGCGAGACGGTCCTCCTGCTGCGGTCCCGTGGGCTGCGGGCGCCCATCGTCATCGGAGGCGGCCAGATCAGCGACGAGGTGTGTCGCTATGTGGGTGCTGACTACTGGGCGACAGACGCCGTAGAGGGGGTGGATATCTGCCAACGAATCGTGTCCGGAGAAGGGCCCAAGCAGGGGGGCTGAGACCACCCCTCTTCCTCGGTCTGTGGCTCCCCGCCGGATCCTCGCCTCGTTGCCTCGCCGTCCTGAGATGGCGCCGGAGCCCAGCGACCGCGAACGACAAGAGCCCCCCGCCCCACACCTCCGCAGCGG
>CAYQUY010000139.1:0-2067 GCA_964420755.1 uncultured Anaerolineaceae bacterium | reverse complement strand
CGTCGATCTCAGTGCATTCCGGCTGATCGTCGCTGCCGCCCAGTCATCACAGGAGGCATACATGACTCTGGTTCAAGAACTGGCTCGTTTCGTTGTCTCCTCGTCTTACGAGGACCTCCCCGACTCCGCCCGCCGCGAATGCTCACGTCAACGCGTTGGCGAACGGCTTGGTGGTCACAATGCGGGCGATGAGTCTCCACATCACAATCAGAAGGGACGGTAGACGATGGCTCTGAAGGGACAGCGGCTGGGGATCAGGCTTGTCGTCGTTCTGGAGATCATGGGCATCGTTGTTGGGTGGGCGCCTGCCAATCTCCCGGCAGCAACTAACGAAATCCCCCCCACGGGGGTTCCCACCCCTACCTCGGGTCCCGTGATCCTGCTGAACCCCTCGTTTGAAAGCCGGGAAGCAAACGGCGTCCCAACTGGCTGGAACCAGACCGGAGCAGCGGAGGCGGGCTACCTTGAGGACAGGGGTCACTCCGGCGATTTCCGCCTGACCCACCGGAGCGCGGAAGCCTACCAGGTAGAAACGTGGCAAGCCGTCTCTGGGCTGCAGGACGGCTGGTACACGCTGCGCGTCTGGACGCGGTCCGGCGGCGGACAGAGAGCAGTCTACGTTTCCCTCCGGTGCGGGTCCGACGAAAGGCGTGCATACGTGCCTCCATCGACGCCGGGGTACCGCTGGATTCAACTCGTCGTGTCGAATCAGGTCACGGATGGCCAGTGCACGATCAGTCTGTACTCGGATGGCAATCCAGACACCTGGGCCAGCTTCGATGACATCGAATTGGTGCCCGGCCGAGCCGCACTCTCCATTCTTGGAGCAGACGTATCGAGCTTGCACAAGTCGGAAGACATGGGAGGGATCTACCGCGACGCAGACGGGACGGTGGGGGACGCGCTACAGATCCTCGCGCGTCACGGCCTGAACTACGCTCGCCTGCGGGTTTGGGTGGATCCGGCCGATGGCTACCACGACAGGGAAGAGGTCCTGGAGATGGCCCTGAGGCTGAGAAGCCTGAGCATTCGGTTGCTGGTGGACTTCCACTATTCGGACGATTGGGCGGATCCCGGCAAGCAGTTCAAGCCAGCAGCCTGGAGAGACTACGACTTCGAGCAGCTCAGACAGGCGGTGTATGACCACACCTTCGATATCTGCAGCAGCCTGGTGGCCCAGGGTACGCCGCCGGACATGGTTCAGCTGGGGAACGAGATCAACGCCGGGATTCTCTGGCCCGATGGGGACTACAACCATATGGACAACCTGGCCGCCCTGCTCACAGCGGGCTACCAGGCAGTGAGGGATAGCTCCCCTTCCACACTCGTGATGCTGCACATCGCGGAGGGAGGCAGCAATGACATCGCGCGCTGGTTCTTCGACAGCATGACACGTAGGGGGGTCCCCTTCGACGTGATTGGGATTTCCTACTACCCCTTCTGGCATGGAAGTCTGGCGGAACTGCAGTACAACTTGGACGACATCTCCTCCCGCTATGACAGGGATGTCATCGTGGTCGAGACCGCGTACCCGTTCACCGACGAGGAAGACGACTTCCTCCCGAATATCGCCAATGCCAGCATGGCGATTCCCGGCTATCCGTTCACACCCGAAGGCCAGCGCGCCATGTTGCGGGACGTAATGGCGATTGTGCGGGCGGTGCCAAACGGACGTGGCCTGGGCGTCTTCTGGTGGGATGCCACCTGGACCGCCGTGACGGGAAACGGGTGGGACTCGACGGATCCCGCTTCCGGGAACGCGTGGGAGAATCAGGCCCTGTTTGACTTCAACGATCGTGTGCTACCGGCACTCGATGAGTTCCTGAATCCCTAGACAGCCAACCGGAGCCTCCCGCGGATCGACGAGACCGCGCATTCGATAGACCCTTTAGGATGATTCTCGAGCCAGGCTGACCGCTGCGATTGAGGCTCTGCAGTCACCACGAACGCTGGTCACAGAGGAGAACGCCGCTCTCGATCTGCCTCGCCTGGGGTGGCGCCGCTGTCAGCAGCATGGGGCCGACTGCGCGGATGCGTCGGGGGAATGGAGGCCCATGAGGGCTATGG
>CAYQUY010000138.1:0-6879 GCA_964420755.1 uncultured Anaerolineaceae bacterium | reverse complement strand
TGTGAGCCTGAGGTGCTCGCTCGATACCAACATCATCTCCGAGCCCCTTCGCCCAGAGCCGAATGCCGAGCCCATGACAAACTGGCGCAATCCGAGGGCTTGAGCGAGCGCGGCTTCCTGCTACGCCAAATCCTCTGCCGAACGAGACCCCGGCACTGCTGGGGTCTTTTCATTCCGAAGGAGAGAAGAGCGCAATGAAAACCATCGATATCGACGGAAAGAGCCTCGTCCTGATAGAGCATCTCGATGGCGCCGGACCCCAACCCGAACGCCTCCTGGCCCACGAACGAGTCGCCCTGCTGTCCGCGCCGCCGCCCGGCGCGGCGGCGATCGACGTAGACGCCCTGCTTGAGCAGGTGCGGCAGCTGGGGAAGGAGATCAAGGCCCAATTGGTTGCCATGGAAGAGGAGGTCGACCTGGTGCTCACCGCGCTTCTCTCCGGCGACACCGTGTTCTTCCTCAGCCTTCCCGGCGCAGCCAAGACGACGCTTGCGCGGCTGGTGGCCAGAGGGGTGGGGGGCAAGTTCTTCCGGCGCAACCTGACCCCGGATACCAGTCACAACGACCTGTTTGGCCCGCTCGATCCCACCAAGGTTCAGCAGGGCATCTGGGGCCGCAGGCTGGCCGGTGTCGCCACGGCCACGGTTGCGAACATCGACGAGGTCTTGTGCGCCGTTGTGGCGTAGGAGCTGATTCTTGCCGAAAGCAAGGCAGGTCCGTGAGAACAGTACCTGTAGGTCATCAGGCTCAGGTCTTCTCCGAAAGGAGAGGCTGACCGTAGCATGCCTGTCAGAAGCGGAGATGTGGAGAAATCGTGTATCCGCATGCTCTGCGAGACCTGTGGGATATGGCTAAGGCGGTTACTGCTTGAAGCTGAGTTACCGAGCGGGACAACGTCGGCCCCCGTGCGACCACGATCAAACGCACGGTCACGGAATACCAGGACTTGAAGACTGCCCTGGGAAACTCACGTCCGTGAGCACGGTGCAGGATAGACAACTGCATCCACAAAGGTAACGGAAGGCAGCCTAAGTCCCACTAGCACGTCAACCCTACGCAACTGCGGGATCGCCTAAAGGCCGCGAGGCCCACGGCGACGGAGGACCCATAGTAGTCGCCATGAGACAAGGGATCAGAGGCGTCTGATTCTGGCCGACATGGCTATGCCTGAGATCCGCAAATCCCAGCGCAGCCCCTGCTGTGAACAAGTAAGCAGCAGGCAGGACGAAGGGGTCCAGTAGCTCGCCGGTGCCGAAGGACGACCTCCCGAGCTGGTGAGCGAAAAACGGTGGATATGGAGTGAAGACGATTGGGGACCAACAGTGCGAGAAGGAGGTGCGCGAGATGCGAGACCTCGACATTGCACTGGCTGTACTGCAGGATCGTGGCAGGCGACATCTCCCTCTCAAGCGGGTCTACCGCCTGCTCTACAACCCCGAGCTGTATCTGCGAGCCTACCGGAAGATCTACCGGAACGCCGGAGCCCTTACCCCAGGGACCGACCCGGATGACACCATCGACGGCATGTCCCTCAAGCGCATCGATCGGCTCATCGCCGACCTGGCCGATGACTCATTCGAGTGGAAACCGGCCCGCAGGATCTACATTCCCAAGAAGAATGGGGAACTGCGCCCGCTCGGTATCCCTAGCTGGAAGGACAAGCTGTTGCAGGAAGCTATCCGGATCATCCTGGACGCCTACTACGAGCCGCAATTCAGTCCCAACAGCCACGGCTTCAGGCCCAACAGGGGATGCCATACGGCACTGGAAAGCATCAGGTACGGTTTCGCCGGCACTGCCTGGTTCATTGAAGGGGATATCAAGGGCTGCTTCGACAACATCCGTCACGATATCCTGCTGCGAATCATGGCACAGGCTATTCACGACGCAAGACTCATCGGACTGCTGTCGAAGCTCCTCCAAGCCGGATACATGGAAGACTGGCAATATCACAAGACCTACAGTGGAACCCCACAAGGTGGCGTGATCAGTCCGCTCTTGGCGAACATATTCCTGCATGAACTGGACCGGTTTGTCGATGCCGTACTCGTTCCAGCCTTCACCCGAGGAAAGGTGCGTAGAAGCAACCGGGCATACAAGACTGTTCAGGCAAGAAGTCACAGGGCCTTCCGCAGCGGCAACCTCGAAGAAGGTCGGCACTGGCGGAAAATCGCAAGGACCATGACCAGTACCGACTCAAGAGACCCGGGCTTCCGCAGACTGAAGTACGTCCGGTATGCCGATGACTTCCTCCTCGGGTTCATCGGCCCCAAGGCAGAAGCCAAGGAGATACGCCAACAACTGGCTACGCTCCTCTCCGGCATTGGGCTCGAGCTGTCGCTCGACAAGACGAAGATCACCCACGCCCGCACTGAGCGAGCCCGGTTCTTGGGCTACGACATCAAGGTGTGCCAGAACAACACCCGATGGCGCAGGCAGGCCAATGGCGTAACCAGACGAAGCGTCAACGGACGGATCTGGTTCGGCGTACCCCGTGCAGTGGTGCGGGACGCCATGCGCAAGTATTCCAGAGAGGGCAAGGCTATCCACAAGTCCGAACGGCTGATGAATAGCCCCTTCACCATAGTCAGCGATTTCCAGACGGAATATCGAGGGCTTGCGGAATACTACGCATACGCCCACAACCGCAGCCAACTGCTTCCCAGACTCAGAATCACGATGACACGCTCCTTGGGGAAAACGCTGGCTGCGAAACTGGGGATAAGCTCCGCCGAAGTGTTCCGAAGGTACATGGCTACCAAGATCGTCCAAGGGCAGCCACGAAGGGTACTCCGCATCATGGTCAAAAGGGAGGGGAAACCTGACCTGGAGGCCTACTGGGGCGGCATTTCACTGGCACGCCGTGATAGAGCTGACGTCCGGGATGTGGCCCCACAGATCTACTCCAACAGAACCGAATTGGTCGAACGGCTGCTCGCTGGTACCTGTGAGATTTGCGGCTCGCAGGAGGGCATCCAAGTCCACCACATTCGGGCTCTGAAGGACATCAACAAGCCCGGTAGACGGGCCAAGGCCGAATGGGAAATCAAGATGATCGCCCGCCGTCGCAAGACGCTCATCGTCTGCGGCACGTGCCATCACAGGATCCACAACGGCCAGATGTAGGACCCCCAATCACTCGCTCACTCAACCTGCATATCTACTGGCGAGCCGGATGCGATGAAAGTCGCACGTCCGGTTCAGGAAGGGGCGGCCGGAAAAGGCCCTGAGCACTCGGGGACCTCGCCGACCGCCTACTTCACCAAGGGCTCAGGCCCTGTGCAGCAGATGCTGCTCGACGCCTTCGAAGAGCATGTCCTGGCCGAGCCTGATGCCGTGCACAACCTGCCGCTGCTGCTGGGTGTATCGGCCAGCAACGAACTCACCAACGCCAAGATCGAGAACGCCTTCTGGGATCGGCTGACCATCCGCAAGCAGGTCAACTACCCGACGCGCGACGAGGACTGGGAGGCCCTGGTTACAAGCGTGCACGGGACCCTTCCGATCGCTACCCGGCTCGACCCTGACGAGGTCATGCTGGTCCAGGGGCTTGTGGAACTCAGGGCCGGCCAGATCCCGGTCGAGGTTCGCCGGCGCATGGTCCGCATCAAGTCGCAGATCGTCTCCAAGGGCATCCCGATCTCTCCTCGCCGTTTCATCGCCTGGTCCCGGGTGGCCACCGCCCGCTCGCTCCTCCTGGGCGAGCAGCAGGTGACGGCCAAGGCCATCGCCGTGGGCGAGCACATGCTGTGGGTGAGCGAGGATGACATCGCCACGGTGCGGGACATCGTCCGCAGCCTGAGCGATCCCCAGAGGGGCATCCTGCGGGCTGTGGAGGCCGACATCGAGAACATCGTCGCCTCCCTCAACGGCCCGAACGCGGAGCTTTCCGACCTTGTTCAATGGCAGAAGTCCATGAGCAAGCACGAGGCCGCCCTCAAGAAGGTCACCGACCCCCAGCACCAGCCCGCCAAGGAAGAGCTCATCCAGCGCATCCGCGATGCGTCGGCCATGCTGGTTTCGCGGTCGGCCGAGGTGATGGAACAGAAGGCTGCTCGGAGCGCGGCGTGAGGAATGGGCCATGGAGTATCTGGACACGCTCGACGCCGAGGTCTACCTGCTCGATCCGCCGCCAACTGTCTGGGAGCGGGTCCTGCTGGTTGATCACGCCACTTGGTTCGAGAACAAAGACCTGCAGGTTCTCCAGCTGGCCAGCGAGAAGGCCCGCGAGTTCAGCCGCGATATCCCTCGCGAAGCCTGGTTGGGCCTGTATGCCTCCGCCAATCCTCTGGAAGCCGGTTCCCCTCCAGGGATGGGCGTCGTCCACTCGCTCTTTAGGCGAGCGGAGGATCTGCCCGAATGGCGCCGCCTGCGCATGACAGCGGGCATGGATCCTCTTGCCTCCGCCTTCGGCGCGGCCCATTTCGTTGTCGATCTGATGGACAGGCTGCCGCCCGAGGTCAAGGAGGCGATGCATGCGGCCCAGCAAGCCCGGGACCGAGTGCACGATCTGCACCACCAACTCGACGCCGCCCAATCGCTTGCGGGTGCGCAGTCCGGCGGCTCTCCCGATTCGGCGGACGCCGATCGGGGCGAGCCCTGCCTCTCCCCTGAGCAGGTCGAGCAACTGTTGCGCCAGCTGCCGGAGGAGATCGCCGATGCCGAGGGCCAGGCCAACGCCAAGGAGCAGGCAGCGCTGGAGGCGCTCGATGCGGCACAGGCGAGAACCAGGCAGTGCCTGGCCCAGGCCATGGACCAGTCCGCCGACAATCTCAACCACCTCCAGAAAGCCGCTGGTGAGTTCGGGGTCGGCTGGGGGATGGGCGCATCTCGAGGCGCGACGCGCGAGCAGATCGCAGGCCTGCATCAGCTGGCCGATTTCCTGCGCAAATCGCCTGGCCTGAGAATGATCCTCGACTGCCTCGGATGGGCCAAGACGCTCGTCACGCAGGAGCGGCGCAAGAGCACGCGCGGTCGGCAGAGCTTCACCCACTTCAAGGTCCAGGATCTCGACCTGGACACACTCGCCCCCGATGAGCTCATGTCGCTCATCGCCTTCGATCCGTCATCCCCCATCTACCTTGACTTCCTCTGTCGAGCGCTGGATGGCGCGCTGCTGCATGCCCAGTTTGAGGGGGAGGACTACGCCGGCCGCGGCCCCATCGTATTCCTGCGGGACGAGTCTGGCTCCATGGGCGGATGGAGACGGGCGACAGCCTGCGCGCTGCAGCTGGCACTCATGGCCGGTGCCCGCAAGGAGGGGCGCCGGTTTGTCTCCATCCCGTTCTCCGACATCGGCGAGTTCGACGTCTATGACCCCGGTCCTCGGCCCGACCCGGCTGCATTGATCCGGGATCTCGAGCGGAGATACGGGCACGGAACCGAACCCTACGAACCACTCAAAGCAGCCATCCGGCTGATCAAAGACGATCCGTCCCTCAAGACCGGCGACATCCTGTGCCTCACCGATGGAGCGTTCTGTGCTCCGACGCAGGACTTCCTACAGCTCCTTGAGGAGGCTCGCCGCGAGCCAGGGCTCAAGGTCGTCGCCGTGGTCATCAATGGACGCCCCGGCCAGGCCGACTTTGCCGACAAGGTGGTGATGGTCAACGATATCGTGCGCGAGAGGGATCGCCTTGCCCAGGCGATCGCCCCACTTCTCTGAGCGGAGAGGCCTATGCACCTGATCACCGCTCCGCCAGGCGCCGGCAAGACCAGACGCCTGGTTTCAAGCATCCAGGAGAGACTCTCCGAGGGGGTCTCTCCCTACATGATCATCGCAACTACCTTTACCCGTGAGGCAGCCAGGGAGATCGCTGAGCGGCTGGGGAACGAGGTGCCCATCCGCACGCTCCACGGACTCGGCCACTGGTTGATCCGCCTTGCCCACCACACGCGCGGTGAAGGCATCCCCCGGGTCATCTCGGAGGACAAATCTCTGGCGGTCATGGAGCGTGCCATCAAGGAGGTAGATGTCAAGTACGTGGAGCCTCGCCAGGCGCTCGACGATCTGGCCAGGGTGCGCGAGCGGGGAGGCCGGGAGGAAACTCTGCATCCCCTGGTCCAGCGGGCCATCAGCCGCTACCTGGCGATTCTCGAGGCGGACCGACTGCTCGACTTCACCGGTATACTGGATGTGGCCCGCCGCGAACTGGAGGATCCTGACCTGCGCGAATTCCTGCGGGGCCAGTGGGTGTTCGTCGACGAGGGCCAGGATGTGAACCCCCAGACCGAATGGCCGATGCTGGACGTGCTTCGGCAGGTCGCTGAAGAGTTCGTGGTCTTCGCCAGTCCCTCCCAGCAGATCTACGGCTTCCGCGGGGCGAGCTGGGAAAAACTGTGCAGCCAGTTCCCCGATGACCTGCAAGTCGAGACGATGCGCCAAAACTACCGCAGCACCCCTGAGATCGTGCGTGCCGCAGCCCGCCTGGCCGGCCCGGACGCGGACACCATGGTCCCCACGCGCGAGTCGGTCGGCTCACCGGTCGTCGCGGTTGATGCTCTCAATCCCGAGATCGAGGCGGATTTCGTGGGTCGTCAAATCTCCCAGTGGTTGGGGAAGGGGGTAGCTCCCGAAGAGGTCGCTGTCCTTGCACGCGTCCACACAATGCTCAACAGTGTCCAAATGGCCCTGCGGGCTCGCGACATTCCGTTCCAGATCGTGGGTGGTCGCCGAAGCCTGTTCCATCGGGAAGAGACCGAGGCCGTCCTCGGCTACCTTCGCCTGGCGCTGGACCCCATGGACGACAGCGTGCTCGAGTCGATCATCGACTTCCCGCCCTGCGGCATCGGCGTGCGCACCCGCCATGGTCTCCGCGGCGACGACCGCCTCACCTGGGACCACCTGTTCAAGGCCGTGGCCGAGCCGAAGCGCCTCCG